>CAYNVR010000014.1:0-16280 GCA_964400715.1 uncultured Sulfurimonas sp. | reverse complement strand
ATAAAATATCTAACAGTATGGATGCTACACTTGCAACTGATGTACTTCAAGAGGCTCTGCAAAAGTATCCTAAACCTAAGATATTTAATTCAGATCAAGGAAGCCAATATAATTTCAAAAGATTTCATTCAAGTCTAAACTATCAAAAACCGATGAATGTTTATCTTGAATATTTAAAAAATGTGGCATAGGGTAACAGGTGAAGATGAAATTAAATTATTGGAGAAGTTGTCTTGATTTTTCAGGCCATTATATTTTTATCTGCACTATCTCATCTGCACACCAAAATGCTAAATCTTTGTCGTGAGTTATCATTAAAATAGCTTGGTCATTCATTGTTTTTAGTAGTTTTTTCATAACATCTAACTGTACTATATTATCTAGTGCTGATGTTGGTTCATCTAGTAGTAAAAGTTGTGGTTTCATAAGCATAGCTCTTAGTATGGAAGCTCTTTGAAGTTGCCCACCTGAGAGTTTATGTGGTAGTTGCAACAAAAGCTCATACTCTAAACTCAAAGGTTCTAAATAGCTTTTTATATGCTCTGTATCTGCAACATCTGCTATCTGGTTTAACACAGTATAACTTGGATGAAAAGATGTGTATGGGTCTTGAAAAACTTCGGCAATTTTACCATCTACATGTACGGTTCCATAAGTTGGTTTTAAGTTACCTAAAATCAGTTCAAAAAGTGTGCTTTTACCACTACCACTCTCACCAACAACAACTTTAATCTCCCCTTTTTTCAAACTTAAAGAAAAGTCATTAAAAAGCTGTTTATTTTTAGTATAACCAAAACAAAGGTTTTTAACTTCTAAAACCGTTTGCAAAAACTAACCCTTTGTTAAACTTAAATACTGTTTTGTAAGTTCTTTGTAAAGTTTATCTGGTGTAATATCTTCATTTTCTTCCCAAATCCTTTTCATAACAACATTATCCTCTTCACCAGCCCAAACTTTTATATATGTTCCATCTTTGTAACCATTATCTTGACGAAATTGGTTTAGTATATTTTTACCGACATAAAGTCTATATAAAGTTGTCAAATCCAAACCACTCATAACAACCAAATCAAAAAACTCAGCTACAAGATTTTCAATCTTTATATCTTCTGAAAGTGCAATCCTCATAAGATTTTCAACTTTTTCTATGACATCTTTTTGCTCTGCAAATGAGTCGTTTTGAACATCTACAACTTTAAAACTTTCAAGTTCAGATAGATTTACAGCCAAATCTTCAACACCACCTCTTAACTCTTTGGCATAAAACTCAATCGCAAGACTCATAATAAAATGCCAAACATCTACAACTTCTATCTGCATATTGTCCCAATCTGGTTGAGCTTCTATATTTTTCCAATGCTTCCAAGAAAAACTATCTATCATCTCTGCACATTCCATATATATACATCTTTTCCAGTTTATCTCTTTACCATTTTTAGTAATCCCATCTGTCCATTTTTCACCATTTGTAGCTTCATTTAGTTGTGCTTGAAGTTGCAACATTTGTAACAGTTTATCCATCATATCTCCTTAATCATTTTAACAGCTTCTATAACCTCACTAGCAGTTATAGTTGTCATACACTCGTGATGTTTTAGTGGACATTCCCTTTTCATACACGGGCTACAACTCATCTCGTGTCTTACTATCTTACTTTTTTTGTTACCCCATTGAGATGTTTCTTTGTCCCTTGTTGAACCAAATATAGCCACAGTTGGAACTTGGTAAGCCCCTGCTATGTGCATAGGTCCACTGTCGTTTGTAACAAAAAGTGAACACCCACCTATATAAGCACAAAGCTCATCAACTGTTGTTTTTCCAGCTAAGTTTTTGTAGTTTGTTACACCATCTTTTTGCAAAAAGCTCTCTATCTCATTTGCCATCTCAACTTCGTTTGGTCCACCAAAGATTATGATGTCAAACTTATGGCTAAACTCTTTTGCCACTTTGGCAAACTTGTCTGGATACCACCTTTTAGCACTTCCATAAGTTGCTCCACCATTTATACCAAGTGTTGGTTTGTCAAACTTTTTTGGTGGTATGTAGAGTTTTAGAGATGGTATGTCGTAGTTTTTAGGTGAGTTCACCATAGCCAACTCAGCATACTGTTTTACAAGGTGTTGGTTTGTTTTTATCTTAGGTGTGTGTGAGAGCAAAAAAGCGGAGTGCCATGAAAACCTTGCAACAGTTACAACACACTCTACAAACCTCAACAGCAGTGTTGAGTGTAGTTGGTTTCTAAAAGTTATAGCCATATCAAACTCACCCAAACTTTTTGCAAGTTTATATGTTGCTACGAGTCTGCTTTTTGCTTTTTTTGTTTCATCTACAACCGCTTTTACACAGTTTGGATGGTGTTTTAGAGCTTCTATGCTAACATAGCTACCCACAAAAGTAAACTCCACATCCTTATAATGCTTAACTAAAAGCTCCAAAGCAGGAGTTGTCATAACAGCATCGCCAAGCCAGTTTGGAAGGATTATAAGTATCTTCATTTTGCCCATCTGTTTTGTTTTAAAAGTTGTGCTTCAACTGTATCTGCCCCAAAAAGCAACTCTTTTAAGTGTTTTGTTTTATCTTTTGGTGCTGAGTTTTCCACAACATTTTTAAAATTATACTTCATATATCCATCTTTATTTATTATACCTATGAGATTTCCCGCAAAAAAGTAAACAAATCTCTCTGTTATATCTTTGTCAAAAAGTGAGCTTCCCATAGTTGCTATATCTGCTTCCCAACCAAGCATATCTACTATGGTTGGGAAGATGTCATTGTGGCAACCAAGAGTTTTTACCTCTTTTGGCTCAAAAATTTTTGGAGCATAGATTATGAGCGGGATTCTAAAATGCTCAATAGATGGCAAAGGTTTGTCATCTGGTCTATATTTTCGAGCTATTGGGTTTAGTGCATCTCCACTTCCGTGGTCAGCTGTAAATATAAATATAGTTCTATCAAACCACGGTTCATCTTTTACACTCTCCATAAACCTTTTTATGGAGTTATCTGTGTATGAAACCGCATTTAACCAACCGTTGTAGTTTTTTCTGTCGTGAGGATACTTCTCAAACTTGGCAGATGGCAGGTAAAAATCTGAGTGTGTCGTTTCTGTAAAAGCAAAAGTTAAAAACGGCTCTTTTAGAGTGTTGATTTTTTTATGGTAAAAAGCAAACATATTGTAGTCATAAGTTCCAGTTAGTGGTTTTCTACCCTCATCTACATCCTCTACATTTGGTATATCTTCCGCACCAAAATACTGCTCAAACCCAGCGAGATGGCTAACAGCATCTACTCTGTATGAACGACGGTTTGATGCTTGCATAGCAAGAGTTGAGTAGCCATTTTGTTTTGCGACTTCACCCAAGTAACTTAGTTTTGAAAGCTCCAACCCTTTTCCAAGGTAATCAAACCCAGCAGGTATAGTCAAACTTGTAAAAACAGATGTTATCCCAAAAATGGAGCGGTAACCATTTGAGTAAAAGTTGGTAAACTTCAACCCCTCATTTGAGAGTTTTTTAAAGTAAGGTGTAACCCCCAACTCTTTGTAGTGTGTAAAACCATCAAGATGCTCAGCCCCAAAAGACTCTAACAAAACTATCACAACATTATACTTTGGTTTGTTTTTTTTCTCATAGTGTCTAAGCATAGGGTATTGTTTGGACACAAATTTGGCATTTGGTGTTGTTTGTGCAGTTTGTATAACTTTTATAGCCTCATCAAGTGGCATAAGGTTGTGTTTTTGGTGATGGCTTTTTGTTCTGTAAATGGTAAAAAAACCATTAAGAGCCAAGTTTCCACTGCTAACTTTGTTTACCGCATAAGCATCACTTATGCCAAAACTCTTTCCTCCAAGGTGGTTTCTAATCCCTACAAACAAAACCAAAACTACAAAAAAAGTTGCTACATGTAGCTTTTTACCCTCTAAAAAAACAACATCTTTTTTAAAAGTTTTATAAACAAAATACAAAAACAAAATACTAAAAACAGTTGCCCCTACGGTGTATGGCAAAAGTGAGCCAAATGCCATTCCAAAGATTATATCCATATCGTTACCGAGGTTAAAAACTTCGTTTGAGATATGTCTGTGTATGTAGTCGTAGTATAAAACATCACTAAAAGATAAAACAAAGATAGTGTTTAAAACAACTCCCCAAGCAAGAGCTACATAAACCCTATTTCTTCTAACATACAAAAGTAAAAGTATAAAGATAGATGAAAAAGTGAAAATAGTTATCATATCTACTCTAAAACCCATAAAAAGGCTTTGGTAAAACTCAGATGTTGTCAAGTTGGCAAAATCATCTGGGTAAAAACTATACAAACTAAGTCTAATCGCCATTAAAACGACAAAACTAACAACTAACACACTAAGAAATTGCTTAAACATTACTATCCTTTTTAAAAACTAATCTGTAAAATATATGTGTAGCTATCCACACTATAAAAAATGATGTAACAACATCGCTAAAAAAATGTCCACCAGCACCCATTCTTGCTATGCTTACCAACACTCCGTAGCTAAGTGCCACAAACATAACTGTTTTTCTTTTTTTTCTAAACAAAAGTGCAAACCCAACCAAACTAAAAGCAGCAGCACTATGCCCAGAGCTAAAAGAGTAGCCATCTTGGTCACTCAAAACAAAAGCGGGTGTAAACTCTTTTTTACCACCAAAGATAGTTGTCTCAGCAGGTCTTGCCCTGCCCCAGTTATCTTTTAATGTTTTGTTTACTATAAGCCCAGGAGCTATACTTAAAACCAAAACTATGTAAAGCATCACAGATGAAGTTAGATTTAGCAAAGTTTTTTTTGTGATTTTGTTGTAGATAAAAACAAAAAGAGAACCCAAAAACAGAGTGATTAAGAGAGGTTTTACAGAGTAGTAAAAAATCTCTTCAAACAAAGTTCCGTTTAACCAAAACTTTTTTCCATCATAAAACAAAGATGAAACGGCTATATCTATCTGTGGAAAAACCATAAAAACAGCAGAAACAACAACAAAAGCCACATACCAGTAGAGTTTTACATTTAAAATTTTTCTATTCAAATCGCATCTTTTACATAAATATATAAAGGTGAAGAGCCTATTTTCAAAACATCATCTTCCACCTTTTTTCCATTTTTATCATAAACTAAAAATCTATCTTCATTGCTCAGTGTTTCATCTTTTAGTGACCAGTGTATCTGTAACAACATACCGTTTGATACAACTTGAAGTATGTAGTACCCCCGTTTTATGTCAAGCCTTAGAAACTGAGCCTCACCCAAACACTCTACCATAAACTTGTAAGTAAAAAAAGCCTCCCTTTTTCTAACACCATCTCTCAAATCTACAAGCCCATACCCATTTGCCATAAGCTGGTGCCACGAAACACTATCTACTTGTTGTGAAGCAAAAGCCAAAAGGTAGTAACGAAGCATATAGTTGGCATACTCTTCTTCACTTACACACTCATACTCACTTGTAGGAGCATACGGTTTTGTGTTGCTTAGTGGCCAGTTTGTCTCTGTGATGTAGAGTTTGTGTTTTGTTTTAAAACTAAGCCAAACCATAGTTGTAAGGAGTGCTATTTTATCTGAGAGAGAGAAACCCATCTGAGTATTTTCTGGGTAAACTCGTCTATCTACATACAAAAGTGCAGACACTCCGTCGTATTTTATATTTTGTAGGTTAAAAAGTGTATGGGCTGTAAAATGGTATTCAAAATCTATCACCCCACTGCCTATGAGTTTTATATTCTCTGTTTTTTGTTCATACACCGTTTTGTAAAAACTAAGATACTCATTTACAGAGAAAAATCCCCACTTAGCACGGTTTATAGTTGTCCCAACTTCAAAAATATCTACAACATCTCCAAGCTCATCAAAAACAGTTTTTATATCTTTTTTCAAAAGTTCACCATCTTCTATGTGTTCTCTGTCTTGCATTATCTTTAAGATAATCTGCTTATCTTTTAGAGCAGATAAAAACTCTTTTAGCTCAAAAATCTTCTCCATCTCCCAAAGCCCAAGCCTTAACAAAACACTTTTTACACCAAGTTCTTTTACAAACTCCAAACTTTTTTGAGGCTCTCGCTCATAGTCTAACCCCATTGTAAAAAATGTTTTACTATCTACTGTTTTTCTTTTTACAAACGGCATCATCAAGATAGAAAAAGGTAAAACAAACAAAGAGAGAGTAAAAGTTTTTAGCAACGAAAAAATCTCTTTTTTTCTCATCTGCTTTTTAAAACTTCTATCTTTTAGTTGTGCTGGTTGGTCTGAGTAGCTGTCCCATTCAAAAGGTTTTTTCATAGTAAAATTATATACCTTATCTTTTAATGGTATAATTTTATCTAAAAAAGAGTTAACTTGAATATCCTAATAGTTAGAACAGATAAACTCGGTGATTTTATAACAACCCTCCCAGCCATAAAAGTTTTAAAAAACTACAATCCCACAAACAAAATAGTAGTCTGTGTAGCTCCTCTTAACAAAGAGTTAGCCTCTACATGTAGCTTCATAGATGAAGTGGTTGTTGATGATGGCTCAAACATTTTTAGCTTTGCAAACAAACTAAAATCTCTACATGTAGATAGTTCCATAACTATGTTTTCAAACACAAGGGTAGCTTTTGCTCAGTTTTTAGCAGGTATAAAACTTCGCATAGCACCAGCTACAAAACTTGCTCAAATCTTTTACAACAAAAGGGTAAAACAAAGACGAAGTCAAGTAAAAATGGCAGAGTTTGAGTACAACCTACAACTCACAAAAGAGTTGTTTAGAGATATAGACCTAAACTACACACAACCTGTCTTGGAGTTTGAAAACTCACAAAAGGTTTATGAAGATTTTTGTAAAGAGTTTGACATAACAAAAAAAGTGGTGGCTTTTCATGTTGGTTTTGGTGGGTCAAGCGATGCAAACTGGAACTTAGATGAGTATGTTTTACTCATAAAAGAGGTTTTAAAACAAAACAGATACAAAGTTGTTTTGACATTTGGTCCAGATGAAAAAGAGCTTTGTGAAGAGATGAAACAAAAACTAAAAGGCTTAGATGTTGTTTTTTATATCTCTCAAAATGGTCTTGTAGAGTTTGCGAAACTTATCTCTGGGTTTGAGTATTTTGTATCTACCTCAACTGGGACTTACCATTTGGCATCTGCTGTTGGTGTAAAAACCATAACATTTTTTGGAAACTCTTTGTTTGCGAGTTCAAAAAGGTGGAAAAGTGTAGCCGATGAGAGCAAGCAACAACATTTTATGATAGATATGCAAAGAAAAGATGAGATTTTTAAAGAGGTTTTAGAGGTTATGAAACAACTTTAACCTCTTTTTGGTTTGTTTTTTGTTGTAGATAGTTTGAGATATTTATGAGTGAAAAAGTTACCAAAAATATCATAAGCCCTGGGAAAAAGCTTACCCACCAAGCAATCTGAATAACACTTTTTCCATCATTTAACATTGTTCCCCAGCTAATCTGTGGAGGAACTATACCCAAACCCAAAAAACTAAGACCAGACTCAGCAAGGATAGAACCAGCAACACTAAAAGTAAAACTAACTAAAAATATGGGTGCTAAAAGTGGTGCATAATATTTTAAAAGTATCTTTAACTTACTAACCTTTGCTATGTTTAAAATCTTAATATATGGTGCAGAAAATATCTTAAAACTCTCCGCTCTAATAAGCCTTGCAACTCCCATCCAACCTGTAATAGAGATGATAAAAATGAGCAAAAAAGTTGAAGCATTAACATAACTAACAAGTGTTAAAAGTAAAAAGAAAGTTGGAAATGTTAAAAACAGATCCACCAAAACAACAAAAGTTTTATCTACAAACCCTCTAAAAAAACCAGCTAAACTACCAAGCATAAAGCCCAAAAAAGTAGTTACCAAAGCACTTCCAAAACCTATAATCAAAGATGTCTGCCCACCCTCTATAACTCTTGAAAATATATCTCTTCCTAATCTGTCTGTACCAAATATATGTTCAAAAGATGGTTGTTGTAAAATTGTATCTGCATTTAAAGTGTATGGGTCAAGTTCCACAACCCAACCCAAACAAAAAGATAGAAATATAATACTAAAAATAGTAAAAATACTAAAAAGTGGCATAGCTACCTTTTTAATCCCAACAAAGTTTGCATCATCTGATCAACTGTTGTTATGATTTTTGCAGATGCAGCGTAAGAATTTTGGTATCTTATGAGGTTTGTCATCTCCTCATCTACACTAACTTTTGAAACAGAGGCATACTCCAATTCAACTGCATTAAACTGAGTGTTTACTGTTTCTTGTTTAGTTATAGCAGAGTTTGTTGCGATACCAACATCTGTTGATATAACATCGAACATACCATAAGTTGTAGTATTGTACTCCACATCTCCAACTTTAAAATTATACTCTTCAAACTGATGTTGAACCATATTTAAAGCAACATCATTTTCACCAGAAGATGATGTTGAACCAGCACTCAAAATAGTTGGGTCTTTGTCAAATCTGTTATTTAAAGAGATAGATGAAGCATCATCACCATCAAAAAATCGATTCATCCCCAAAGCACCTGCAAAGTTTGTACCAGAGTCAAATCCACCATCACTCAAAACATCTTCTATTGCAAATGTGTATCCATTTGATTTTGCTGTTGGGTCCATAGAAAACTCCAATGCACTTTTTCCATCTGGATAAGTAGCCCAGTTGAAGTTTAAAAAATCATCTATATCGTTTGTTCCATCATTGTCGTCATTGTCATCTTTGTTTGCTTCCATCTGCCCTTGTATGGAGTTAGAACCTGCATCACCTGTCATAGTTGTAGTGTTGTCTATCTTTATAGTTCTTCTAGCAACCTCTTCACCATCAGAATCGTAAATAATTAAATCAAAAGCACCCTCTTTGATATTTTCTGAACCATCCATCAAAGCACTATCTGGTTTAATATCTAAATAGTTAGATGTCATTTTTGTTGTAGATGTTGAAGCATAAAGATTGTTTGTAGATTCTATAAGACCTTTTGAAAAAGCATCTAATTGAACAAGACTTTTTTGTATAATCCCATCAACGGGTTGCCCTGTTTGTTTATCTAGTGAGCCACCTCTTAAATCTAGCATAGCTCCTATTTTACCACCGTTTAAATCCTCTTCCATAGGTATTAAAACCCCATCTTGCCTTTTATATGAGATTTCATAAAACCCATTTTCATTATCGTTAGTCAAAGTTAAAGGGTGGTAACTATTTCCATCTACTATGTTAAAACCATTAACACTAATTGTATAACTTCCTGTTCTTATATTTGCATTTGTATCTAACTGAGTATTTGCATCTAACTGACCATAATTTACTTCTGCACCTATTAAATCTCCAAGATTTTTTTCAAGTAGATTTCTTTGGTCTCTTAGGTCGTTAGCACTATAATTATCACCAGCTTCTGCTTGGTCTATTGAAACATTTAACTCAGCTATTTTTTGAGCTATCTCATTAACTTCACGAACATTTACAGCTATATCATCATTTATCTGTTTTTGAAGATGATAAATATTATCTCTTGTGCTTTGAATATGTGAACTAAGTGTTTTTGCTTGTGTAGCCAATGTAACTTTTACAGAGTCATTGTCAGGATTATCAGCAAATGTTTGCCACTTATCATAATAATTTGCCAAATCTGATTTAATACCTACACCATCTATCTCTGGAAAGTAGCTAGAAAGGGTTTGTAATTTAGATGTTTCATAGTCACTGTAAGATTTATCTGATGATATATTTGTGTAACGAGTATATACAAAACTATCAAAAATTCTTCCAATATCATCTATTTTTACACCATTACCAAGCTGACCAATATCTTTACTAACTGGTGTAGCAGCAGTTTGAACTACCCTTTGTCTAGTATAACCTTCAACCTCTGCATTTGCAATGTTATGACTCGTTGCATCAACAGCTAATTGTGAAGCATTTAAACCGCTGTACCCTATATTTAAAGTATTAAAAATTGAAGACATAGCTATACCCTCACTTGTAGGATTTTTGACTCTTTTGAAGCAACTTTTTGGTAACCATTCATCTCAGTTGGAACAAGTTTTTCTAAAAATTCATTATAAAGGTTACTCACAGCTAAAACAAGTCTCGCATATCTTTTATTTATAGCGTGAAGGTTTGCTATCTCCTCTTTTAATTCTGCTAAGTAACCATGTTGTTGTTGTGTTAAAAGTGAAGATAGTTCCGTATTTGGATTTTTTTGTACAAGTAAAGCTATCTCGTGGTCTATCATAGCTTTTTTAGATTCAAAACTTTTTAGTTTCTCCTCTTTTAAAGAGATTCTTTCAAATTGTGGGTTGTTATTTGCCTTTTTAATATCTTCTATATCTGCATTTGTAATCTCTATAAGCTCTCTTAAATCTT
The DNA here is from genome assembly GCA_964400715.1 of uncultured Sulfurimonas sp. GTDB lineage: Bacteria > Campylobacterota > Campylobacteria > Campylobacterales > Sulfurimonadaceae > Sulfurimonas. The sequence continues at coordinate 5,910 of CAYNVR010000014.1, read as the reverse complement.
TCAATGCACCTTCTAAATGATACGACAACATAACAAACTCCTTTAATATGTTACATCAACTCATCAGCAATCTTTCTAGACAAAGCCTCCAAGTCAATCTTATATTCACCCGAATCTATCGAGCTTTTTATAGCTTCTATTTTACTTGTGTCACCCTGCTTTGAGATAACACTTTGTGAACTGTTTAATTTTTTTGATTCACCTATTGTATTAGAGTAAGCATTTCTAATACCAGAACCATTTAACTGTGAAACCATCTAAATCCTTTTAATATCTTTGCAGTAAATTTATACCTACTACATCGACATTAAAAGGAAAAACTTAACTTTTCTGACTCAAATAATCATAAAGCATTTGGGAAAAACCAAAACTCCCTGCACTTGCCTTACTCAACTCATCTCTATACATAGATTTATAAATTTTATCCCCTGGGTCATTTTGTGATGAGAAGATATCTTTGTCATTTTCCGCTGCACTATCCATCAACATCTTTACAATAACAGCTTCAAAAGCATCTGTTTGCTCCCTAAGAGCTTTATCTTCTGCTTTTGAATCTATTTTTGGTAGATGTGAAGATGATATAGTTGCTAAATCTAAACCATAATTTTCCATTACATAACCTTCAATTCAGCAGATATACTACCCGCTTTTTTCATAGCCTCTAAAATAGAGATAATATCTTTTGGTGTTGCACCCAACTTTTGTAAAGCACGAACAAGGTTCGCAACCGTTGTTGTACCTTTTTTTGTGTAAACCTCATTTTCATTTAAACCTATAACAAGGTTGCCATCTACACTCATAGAACCTTTTGGTTTTTGAGCATTTTGTGATTCACTTATCTTAACTGTTATATCACCATGAGTTAAAACAATAGGCTTAACCTTTATACCCACACCAGCAATAATAGTTCCTGTTCTCTCATTTATAATAATTTTATTCTTTATTTTGTAGTCAATATCTAACTCTTGAACCTCTGCCAAAAACTCAATCATAGACTTGTTTTTTGGTCTTTTTAGTTTTATGCTCCTAGAATCAACAGCAACAGCAACCTGTGTTGAATAAAAATTATTTATAGCTTTTTGTATAGCAACAACATTTTGAAAATTTGATTCTTTTAAAGAGAGTGTTGCATACTCTTGATGATAAAGGTCAATGTTTATCTCCCTCTCAACTATACCACCATCCAAAACTATACCAGTAGTTGGGTGAGACTCTCGCCCTGCACCCTTTATGTTTCTACCACCAATACTCAAAGACCCCTGAGCCAAAGCGTAGATTTTACCATCTACCCCTTTTAGTGGTGTCATAAGTAAGATACCACCTTCAAGCGATTTTGAATCACCTATGGAAGAAACAACTACATCAAACTTATCACCCTGTCTTGCAAAAGGTTTGATATTTGCTGTAACAACAACTGCGGCAACATTTTTTGATTTTATATCTGATGGGTTCATATCTATATTCATAGATTTAAGCATATTTGAGATTGATTGAAGTGTAAATTTTGAAGTAGTACCATCACCTGTTTTTTTAAGACCTACTACAAGTGAATACCCTATGAGTTGGTTATCTCTAACCCCAACTATACTAGCAATATCACTAACCTTTGTAGCAAAAACAGCACTAAAAGAAAGTAAAAATAATAATAAAAATTTCATAAACTCAATCCTTGAATATACAAGGATTAAGCAACTTTTATTCCAATGTTAGTTTTTTACAAGAGCAACAGCATCTATCTCAACAAGAGCATTTTTTGGTAGAGTTTTTACCGCTACTGTGCTTCTTGCTGGTTTATGTTCACCAAAAGCTTCTGCATAAACTTCATTTACCAAAGCAAAATCATTCATATCTGCTAAAAATATAGTAGTTTTTATAACACTATCCAAAGAACTACCAGCTTCAACTAAAACAGCTTCTAAGTTTTTCAAAACTCTAACAGCCTGAACCACTACATCTTCACCTAAAAGCTCATCTGAACCATCTGGTGTCAAAGCTATCTGCCCAGAAGTATAAACCATACCATTTACAACCATAGCCTGTGAGTATGGACCTATCGCCGATGGGGCTTCATTTGTTTGAACTATTTTCATATTTTTCCTTTAAAAAAATTTTATCAACTCTACAAAAACTTTGTATAAATCTTCAACCTCTTTTTTAGTTGTTCTTTCATTTACAGAATGAATTGTATCATTTTTTACACCAAACTCTATGACATCAATACCAAAAAGTGCCACAAATCTTGCATCACTTGTTCCACCTGCTGTTGAGTATTTGGTATCTATACATGTAACATTTTTTATGGCTTGTGTAATCTTTTTTACAAGCTTTGTTGATGTGTCAGTTTTAAAAGGGTATGAACCCTGAGTGAGTTTTAACTCATACTCTATACCATCTAAGTTTTTGGCTACAAACTCTTTTATGCTCTCTTGGTTTGTGAGTGTGTTGTTTCTTACATTGAACATCATTTTAAGCTCATTTGGAGTTACATTTGTAACCTCCATACCAGCTCTTATATCTGTTACTACAAACTTACTCGGTGCAAAATGTTCATCTCCACCATCTAAATCTACCCCAGCCATATTTGAGAGTGGTTTAGCAAGAAGATGAACAGGATTTATAGCTTTTTGTGGGTATGCTGCATGGCCTTGTTTGCCAAAAACAGTTAAGTAACCATTTATGGAACCTCTTCTTCCAACTTTTATGGCATCACCAAAAACATCTTCACATGTAGGCTCTGCAACCACCACTGCATCTGGTAACATTGAGTTTTGTTTTAGATACTCCAAAACTTTTATGGTTCCATTTACCGCTTCACCCTCTTCATCTGATGTGAGTAAAACAGACAAAGTTCCATCAAAACTTTTTGTATCTTTTAAAGCCTGAACAAAAGATGCTACACCACTTTTCATATCTTGTGTGCCACGGCCATATATGTAACCATCTCTACATGTAGCAGTGTATGGCTCACTACTCCACCCCTCTCCTGCTGGAACAACATCTACATGCCCTGCAAAACAAAGGTGCTGACCATCTCCAAACTTTTTGTATAAAAACAGATTTTTGACATCTTCTACATCTACCCTTACAGCTTCAAAATCACTAAGATACTCAGCTATAAAGTCAAGCAAACCACCATCATCTGGTGTAACACTTTTTGTGCTTACAAGTTTTTTAAAAAGCTCTATAACTTCCATAAAAACCTACTTAGGATTTGTGTAAAAAACATAAGGTGTTGAGTAGTTGCTAATCTCAAAATAGATTTTTTTCTCACCCTCATCAACTTTATAGTTGAAGTTTGTATCTAAGTAACCATACCCATAACGGTAGTTTCTTGGAGTATTTCCATCTGTGCTTGTAGCAGTTGTGAGTTTATCTATCTTGATAAACCTCTGAACAAGTTTTGACCCCATATAAATATCTAAAACCCCATTTGTCCCTGTCCAGTTTTGTATGGAACGACCTATCTTGTTTTGTGTCTCTTGTGTACATGCATTAAACAAAAGTGCCAAAGCAACACTTCCAACTAAGATTGATTTTCTCATATATTTTCCTTTTTTTACGATTATATCAAAAATTTATTACCAGTTCTAAAATCTAACTTTTTGAGCCATAATATTCATTTCCAAACTAAATGTTTTACCTTCTGGATTTTTTGGAAACATCATAGTGGACAATATACTTTTTAACTCATCACAAGCTTGATTGAAATTTTCATCCTCTGAGTATCTTAAAATCCTAAAATCTATCAATCTACCATTTGAACTTAATTCCATATAACCAAGAGCTATCAAACCATCTTTAACTGTTCTGTTAATTTGATTAAAAGCTTTTGTAACCATTGCTTGTATTTTTGCTATATACTCATTTCTTTCATAAGCAGTTGATACTCTCTCTTTATTTTCCTCTTTTGAAACTTTTTCTATCTCTATTTTTTTACTGTTTTTAACTTTTGAAGTTGGTAATCTCTTTGAAATTTTTGCTAATCTTTTTTTATCTATAACTTTTTTCACAGGTTTATTTGTTACTTTTTTTGTCCAAACATCACTAAAAAGTTCATCAATTTCTACATCTGAATCTTTTTTCAATTCTTCAACTGCTTTTGTAGGTATTTGTGGTTTTGTTAAATCTTTTTTTGTAGAAGGTTTTTTCTTTGGTATTGTATTTAAAGATATAGATACATAACTATCTTTTTTTAATGCATAAGCTTTTGGAGTTTGTTTTAAACTCATAAAGTAAAAAAACAGATAAAATAAAGATACGAACAAACTTAGAGATATAAAACCACTAAGTAGAAAAAAACGGCTTTCTCTATCCATTTGTAGCCAGTGATACTTCCACAAATCCAGCTTGTTTAACAGCTGCAAGAACAGACATCACAACACCATAATCCAAACTTTCATCTGCACTTATCAAAACTGTTGCCTTCAAATCTAGTTTTTTAGAATAGTTTACAAAGTTATCCATAAATGCATTTAGCAAAAATGTATCACCATTTACTTTTACATTTTTTTCTTTATTTATTGTAATGTGTACAGGTGGAATTTTAGAAAGTTGCTTACTCATAGAGCCTTGTGGTAACTTTACACTCTCTTCGTACACTATATTTGGAGCTATTACCATTAAAATAGCAAGTAGAACCAACATTACATCTACAAGTGGAGTAATGTTAAGTTCTGGTTTGGCATCCCAATCATACATAGATTAAGCCTTACGAGCTAAAAGTGCTTCACTTTGCATCTGTATAAAACCAACAAGTTCAAAAGATTTTCTCTTTAAAATCTGATGGTATGTATAAGCAAAAATAGCTACAAAGATACCAGAAGCAGTTGCAACAAGTGCATCACTTACTCCACCAGCTATAAGAGCCATACTACCAGTTGTTTGCCCTATATGGCTAAAAGTATCAAGTATAGAAACAACTGTTCCAAACAAACCTATAAAAGGTGATGTTGAAGCAAATATAGATAGTATAGATAAACCTTTTGTAGCATCTTTTGTAGCGGCAAGCATAGCTAAATCCAAAATCTCTTTTGTAAGGTTTGTTGTAGTTTTTACAAAATTATTTAAAAAAGATTTATCACTCACAGAAGATGAACCCATAAGTAAAGATTCAAGAGAGGAGCTTTCTCTATCTGACCAAGATGAGATAGAAAAATACCTATAAAAAAATACCCAGTTTAGTATAATAAAATATATGCTGAGTAAAAAGAGAACACCCAAAGTAACTGGGTGACTCTTTGTATAAAAATCGATTAAATCGTTTATCATCGTTTATAGTAGATTTTGAGCAGCTGTTTCTAACTTAGCAGATACAGAAGCAATCGCAGGATTAGCATCAGCTATATCTGCTATCAACTTTTTTGCTTCATCAAGTGCCTTACCAATAGAGCTTTCACACTCTCCACGAATAGCTACTGCACCTTCTACCAAAACAACAACTTTTTCTTCATCAACTTGGGCAACACCCCAGTTAACAAGGATAGATTCGACTGATTTATCTTCTTTCTCAACATCTATAACACCAGCTTCAAGTAAAGTTGTTACAGAAGCATGATGCGCAAGAACACCGAATTCCCCCTCTTCACCAGGAAGAGTTACACTAAGAGCGTAACCATTATAGATTTCGCCATTAGGTGTAAGGATTTCAAGTTTTAACTTTTCCATTTCAGTCCTTTTTTAGTAAGAATTACTTACTTTGTTGCTTGTTAGCTTTCTCAATAGCTTCGTCCATACTACCAACCATATAGAATGCTCCCTCTGGCATGTGGTCACACTCACCGTCAAGAATCATTTTGAAGCCTTTAATTGTATCTGCAAGAGAAACATATTTACCAGGAGCACCTGTAAATACCTCTGCAACAAAGAATGGTTGAGATAAGAATTTCTCAATTTTACGAGCTCTTTCAACAA
>CAYNVR010000013.1:12003-16811 GCA_964400715.1 uncultured Sulfurimonas sp. | reverse complement strand
ATGGGTGAAACATTGGCAAAAAACAAAAAAGCATACCACGATTTTTTTATAGAAGATAAGTTTGAAGCTGGGCTTGTTTTGAGTGGTAGTGAGGTAAAAGGGCTTAGGGCAAAAAGGGTAAACCTAAAAGATAGTTTCATAAGGTTTGTAAAAGATGAGCCATTTTTGTTTAATGCTCACATAGGCAGACTTGAAACTACACACCATTTTTACGGACACGAAGAGCGAGGTAGCAGAAAACTTTTACTGCATAAAAAAGAGATAGCAAAACTCAAAAAAGCGGTGGAGAGAGATGGCTACACCATAGTTCCTCTTCAACTCTATTTTAATGATAGAAATCTGGCAAAACTGCAAATTGCCATAGCAAAGGGTAAACAACTTCACGATAAAAGGCAAGATTTAAAGGCAAAAGATATGAAAAGAGATATTCAAAGAGTTATGAAGGAGTACAGATGACACTATTTCAACTTCTGATGCTTGGTGCATCAGCTTTTTTTGCTTTTAAAGTTTATGAGCATATACAAACACTTCAAGACCCAAAAACAGAGTCAAAAGATGATGAAAAAACAGATATATCTTCCCTTGTAGATGAGGCAGATACTAAGATGGTAGAGGGTGATTTTAACAAAGCTCTCATCATCTACAAAGAGGCAAATTACCAACAAAAAAACAATCCAGATATATTGTTTAAGATGGGTTATGCACTTATGCAACAAGACAGATACGATGAGGCTTTGGACTACTTAAAAGAGGCTTTGGAGTTGGACAAAACATCAACAGCTATCTATCAGGCACTTGCGACAACTTACAGAAAACTTGGTGATTTTGAGATGGCAAAAAACTCTCTAAACTCATCTATTGCCATAGATGGTTCAAACCCTATCACTTACTACAACTACGGTAACTTGCTTGTAGATGCTGGTGAGGTAGATGAAGCTAAAAAGATGTATGAAAAAGCTTTGGAGTTAGACCCAGAGTTTAAAGAGGCAAAAGAGGAGCTTGAAAAACTATGAAAATAGCACAGATTTATAAGTTTTTAGACAAACTCTCACCGTTTGAGTTACAGGAAAAATGGGACAACAGCGGTTTACTTGTGGGGAGTTTTGAAGATGAGGTAAAAAGTATCGCTTTGAGTATAGATGTAGATGAGAAACTTTTAAAAAAACTAAAACCAAACACACTTCTCATAACTCATCATCCCATCATCTTTGGTGGTATAAAACAGTTTGATTTTGACACATACCCATCAAACCTTTTAAAAATAATGTTACAAAAAAATATCTCAAACATAGCTATGCACACAAATTTTGACAAAACTCACCTAAACAAGTATGTGGCAACAGAGGTTTTGGGGTATGAGATAGCAGATGAAAAAGATTTTATAATCTATTTTGATATAGATGAAAAGTTTGATAGTTTTGCAAAAAAAGTTGGTAAAAAACTTGGACTAAAATATCTAAAATGTGTAAAAAGTAAGAAAAATCTAAAAAGGGTAGCTCTTACAACAGGTAGTGGAGGCTCACTCATACCACATGTAAAAGCAGATTGTTTTTTAACAGGTGATATCAAATACCACGATGCGATGGAAGCAAAAACTCTAAATTTATCATTAATTGATATAGGACACTACGAAAGTGAGCAGTTTTTTAGTGAAATTTTGCAAAACCATTTGAAAAATTTAGGTTTAAAAGTTATAATTGCACAATCTAAAAATCCATTTACATATGGGCATATCTAAAAACTCCAAAGGACTTCCATGAATAAGCATCTTAAACAACTTATTGAATTAGCAGAGATTGACAAAAAGATTGATGCATTTGAACCTCAGATAGAAGAGGCAAATTATAGCTACGAAGCAGCACTTGCAAAAACAAAAAGTATCCAAACAGATATAGAAAACCTAACAGAAGAGATAAAAGAGGAGGAGCTTAAAAAGTCTAAAAATGAGCTTCACCTAAGTGAACTTTCTGAAAAACTTGAAGAGATTTCTAAAAAATCTGCTGATGTAAAAACAGAAAGAGAGATGAAGTCTTTACAACTTGAAGAGGAGATAGCAAAAGAGCAAGTAACTTTTGCAAATGAAGAGATTGTAAGACTTGAAAAGATTATAGAGTCTAAAAAAGAGCAGATAGAAGCTGCAAAACAAAAACTGGAAGAACTTACTGCTAATTTAGAAAAAGTAAAAGCAGATGTAGATGAAAAACTAGCTAAAATCAATGAAGCAAGACAAAGTGTTTTTGTAGAAAAAGAGCAACTTCTTGGAACTATGAACCAAAAAGGTTTGGCATTTTACCAAAAAATCCGCCGTTGGGCTAAAAACTCAACAGTTGTTCCAGTTCAAGACCATGCTTGTATGGGTTGCCATATGATTATTAGCGATAAAATCTATGTTGATGTGATAAGAGGGGAAGATATAACTACTTGTCCACATTGTGGTCGTATCCTTTATATGGAAGCTGAATCCGAAGAGTAGAAATTGCCCTTTTTTATAATCTACTATCTTTTAAGTGTGGTGCTGTTTTTTGTAGCACTACCACTTTTGGTTTACCTCTCTTTTAAACAAAAATACAAAATCTCAATCCCCTCGCGGTTTTTTCTTTTTAACAATCCACCTTTTAAAAACAAAAACTCTATCTGGTTTCATGTTTGTTCACTTGGTGAAGCAAGGGCTTTAAAACCACTGCTACAAGAGCTTAAAAACAAACAAATCTGCATAACAACCATAACACAAACTGGAAATGATGAGGCTAAAAAGTATGATGCAGAGGTTAGATACCTGCCATATGAGATGTTTTTACCATTTTGGATAAAAAAACAAAAGTATTTGGTAGTGCTTGAAGCTGAGTTTTGGTATATGCTTTTTGTGGTGGCAAGGGCTAAGGGGGCTAAGGTTATTTTACTAAATGGTAGAATCTCAGATAAAAGTGTAGATAGCTATATGAAGTTTAGATGGTTTTACAAAAAACTTTTAGACAGAGTTGAAGTTGTTTATGCTCAAAGTGAGGTAGATAAAAACCGCTTTTTAGCTTTGGGTGCAAAAAATATAGAGGTCATAGGAAACATAAAACTCGCAGGTGAGATAAAAAAAACAAAAACTTATGATAAACCAAAATGTGAAACTATTGTAGCTGGTAGCACACACGATGGTGAGGAAAAAATAGTTCTTGATGGTTTTGTAAAATACAACAAAAACTCAAAACTCATAGTAGTTCCAAGACACCCTGAGAGGTTTGAAGATGTTTATGCTCTTATGAATGAGTATGCTTCAAAATATAATCTTACACTATCGAGATTTTCACAAAACAAGAGTTTAGATACAGATTTAGTTCTTGTAGATATGATGGGGGAGTTAAACAACATCTATGCCATAAGTGATGTAGCCATACTTGGTGGAGCTTTTAAAAGTGATGTTGGTGGACACAACCCACTTGAACCAGCATTTTTTGGTTGTAAAATCGTAACTGGTAAACACTTTTTTCACCAAAAAGAGCTTTTTAAGTATGTTCATCATGTTCAATACATTGAAAATGATGAACTGCCACAAGCCTTAGAAAAAACAAAAGAGCTACCACCATCTATGGTAGATGAGAGTATAGATTTAAAATCTGTACTAAAAAAACTACAAAACTCTTAAAGTTATTTTTTTTTGGTCGATATATATTGTATCGAGGCAAGGAAGCTGAGATACAAATTTTAAAGAGGTGAAAACCCTCCATATAAAGGATTTATTATGGGATTTAGATTAAATACAAACATCGGTGCGATGAATGCTCATAGAAATGCAACTATGAACAATGTTGGTCTTGACAAAAGCTTACAATCTTTAAGTTCAGGACTCAGAATTAACAAAGCAGCAGATGATGCTTCTGGTTTGTCAATAGCAAACAAACTTTCAGCTCAATCACAAGGGCTTGGACAAGCTATAAGAAATGCAAATGATGCAAATGGACTTATCCAAACAGCAGATGGTGCTTTGGAAGAGTACACTAATATCTTAAACAGAATTAGAACTCTTGCAGTACAAGGTGCCAATGATACACAAGATAGTGCATCAAGAACTTATATTGGTAAAGAGATGATTCGTTTGCAATCTGAACTTGACCATATAGCAACTGAAACGAAATTTAATGGTAAAGTTCTTTTAAAAGATGACCAAACTTTTAAATTTCATGTTGGTGCTTACAAAGGTGAGACAACAGATACTTCTATAAGTGGTATGGAATCTAGTGATGTTTTTGCAAACCAAATTTCTGGTTTAACAACACAAGATTCTGCTGAGACTATTATCTCAATGATGGATAGTGCTTTAAACACAGTTGCAAACCTTAGAGCTTCACTTGGTGCGGCTCAAAACCAACTTGAATCAACAGTTAGAAATATCTCTGTTACTCAGGTAAATGTTACAGCGGCAGAATCACAGATTCGTGATGTTGATTTTGCAGCTGAGAGTGCTAACTTCTCTAAACACAACTTACTAGCTCAGTCTGGTAGTTATGCTATGAGTCAAGCAAACGCTGTTCAGCAAAATGTAATGAGATTATTGCAGTAGTAATATCTTTTACATTTTCAAGGGGTTTTTTTCCCCTTGTTTTTATCTAAAAATTATTAAAAAATTGTTTTTATATAGGAACAAGTTATGGGATTTAGATTAAATACAAATGTGGGTGCTATGACAGCACATATGTATATGGAAAGAACTAGTAAAGCATTGGATGACAGTTTAACAGCTTTAAGTTCAGGACTCAGAATTAATAAAGCAGCAGATGATGCTTCTGGTTTGTCAATAGCAAACAAACTTTCAGCTCAAT
>CAYNVR010000013.1:0-11903 GCA_964400715.1 uncultured Sulfurimonas sp. | reverse complement strand
TCTCTAAACACAACTTACTAGCTCAGTCTGGTAGTTATGCTATGAGTCAAGCAAATGCTGTTCAGCAGAATGTAATGAAACTACTTCAATAGTAGTTTCATTTTATATCTTTATATAACTCTTTCATCTTATCTTTAAAAAACTCTACAACTCTTATCATTTGAGGTATGATTAAACTATCTAACTCTTTTAAAAGTTGTTTCTCATCTATCTCTTTTGTGTTGATTAAATCAAATATATATCCACTTATAAACTCTAAATATAACTTAATAATATAGTTCATATCAAGAGAATTTTTTGTTTCTTCATTTTCATCAAGTATATCTTGAAAAGTTCCCAAAAGATTGTAATGATAATGGTTCAAATCTACATGTGGAGTTTGTTGATGTTTTTGTAACCGTTTTATAACATCTTCATAGTAAGCAATTTTTTGTTCTATCTCTTTTTTTTCATTTTCAGTTAAAAAATCCTCTGCTCTGGCATCAAAAACATCTCTTAACTCTTTATAGAGTAGTCTTTTATCTATACTTTTTAAATTTTTTATATCATCAAATTTTAAAGCTTCTGCAATATCTATTTTTGCACCATCACTAAGATTGTAACATTTTGTATGTTGTTTATATGTTTTTGCAACGGCATTACACTCTCTTCTCATAGCATCAAATAAAACAGTTGTATAAACTTTCTCTTTAAAGTTTCCATCTATTTGCATAACTTCATTTTTTATCTCTATTTTTCCACCAAGTTCTTCGTTTATTTCTAATTTTACATCTCTTGTGTGGGCATGTGAAGATGTATGGGTTTGCCCTGTGTCTTGATTTGTAGCAAAATCAAGTCCTAAAAGGTAGATTTCATCAACATCTAGGTGTAACATAAGTCCAAAAGCAAGAGAACCTATGTTTGAAGATGTTATACCGCTAAAATTATCTTTGTATCTTGAACTACCTTCAAATATATAAACATTCTCTTTTTTAAACTTTTTGGTAAAATCTGGGTAACTCATACCACCAAAGAGTGATATACTCTCATCAAAAAAACTCATATTTTTTACTTTTTCTATGTGTGGCATAGCATCCGCAAACCCGTGTATGTGAGTTATGATGTCTGGTTTTATCTCCTCTGCTTCAAATTTTGACATCAAAGCACTTACAATTACAACTATAAAGTTTTGATGGTTTTTTCGTATCCAGTCCATATTTGCATCTACACTTGGTCCCGCTCCTAAGATGAGCAAAGGTTTGTTTGATAGTGGTGTGTCTTCGTATGATGCAGACAGATTTAAAATTTTATACCCATCTCTTAGATATTCCAAAGGTCTTAACAAACTACTCATCAAAGCACCATAGTTAAAAGTTAAATGTGTTTGTGTAGCTATGATATTTTGAAAATTTTTAATTTTTTGTTCTGGAAAATTTAACATTGAGAAAAATTTTAAGTATTGGTTGTATATAAACTGTTCATTTAAAAATACTTGTGCCATATTTTTAAACTCACTTGGTTCATCAAAAACACTAAAAAAAACTTTTGTACCATTTTTGGCTAACTCTTTATAGTTTGTTACAAACAAAGAGAGTCTAAAAAGCTCTAAATCTTCTTCAACTATGAAGTAAACATTTGAGTTTATCTTATCTGCTACACTTTTTATGTGTGTGCCAAGTCCACTACCAAAAAATATAAACTTATAAATTTTTTTCATAGTTGTTTTTGTTTTTGGTGCATATTTGTTTGCATATTCTATAAGTGATGCCACAGGTGCATAACTAAATTTGATAATATCTTTTGTTTTGTAGGCATTTTTATCTATATTTTTAAAATTAAGATTATAAAATGTTTCAAAAAGGTTATCTACTTTTTTATAGTCAATAGAATTTGCTACATCTTGTGCATACTTTAATGAATTTTGACCATAAAGCCATAAATTGTTATTTGTATCATAAACATCAAAGTAACCATCTTCTTTGTACTCTAAAACATAGTTTTCTTTGTAATAATTCCTCTCTATGGCAATGTTTAAAGACTCTATTTTTCTAAAAAGTCTTATATCTGTTTGTTGTAAAAAAAGTAGATTTTCTTGAAAAGTGTTTATAGCCTTCGTTTGTATATCTTCCATATTTGTTCCTTAATTATTTATGCTATTATGCCGATATATCCTTTATGAAAAGCATAAAAAACTTAAAATTAACAAAAAATTCCACCATAAAAGAAGCCCTACAAGCCATAGACAAAGGGGCTATGAAGATAGCAGTTGTAGTAGATGAATGTGATGGCTTTGTTGGGGTGCTTACAGATGGTGATGTTAGAAGAGCTTTGTTAAATGGTCTTACACTTCAAAACAACATAAAAGATATAGTTCAAACCAACCCTGTTGTGTGTTATGTAAACGACTCAAAAGAGGAGATACTCTCAAAAGCAATAGGTAAAAAGATATACCATTTACCTGTTTTAGATGAACAAAACAGAGTTGTTGGTGTGCAAGATATAGATGAGCTTTTAAAATCAAAAAACAAACCAAACAAAGTTGTTTTGATGGTGGGTGGTTTGGGAACAAGGCTAAGACCTCTTACAAAAAATACTCCAAAACCTATGTTAAAAGTTGGAAACAAACCCATACTTGAAACTATCATAAACAACTTTAAAAAATATGGGTTTGTAGATATAGTTTTGAGTGTAAACTACAAAGCTGAACTTGTAAAGGAGTATTTTGGTGATGGCTCTGAGTTTGGTGTAAATATAACTTACATATATGAAAACAAAAGGATGGGAACAGCTGGGGCTTTGAGCCTTATGAAGGGTATGTTTGATGAGAGTTTTTTTGTTATGAACGGAGATTTGCTAACAAACATAAACTTTGAACATTTTTTAAATTTTCATACAAAAAATTCATCTGTGGCGACTATGGCAGTGAGGGAGTATGAGTACCAAATCCCATTTGGAGTTATAAATCAAAGTGATGGTGCTATAACATCGATAGTGGAAAAACCAACACACTCATACTATGTAAATGCAGGCATATACATACTAAACCCAGAAGTTATAGAACTCATACCAAAAGAGCAGTTTTACGATATGCCAACCCTTTTTGAAGAGCTCATAAAACAAAACAAAACTCCCCTCTCTTTCCCTGTTGATGAATACTGGTTAGACATAGGGCAGATGCACCAGCTACAACAAGCAAGAGATGAGTATTTTGGTGTTTTTGGGGAATAATTTTGTTATAATACTCTAAAAAGTATTATTTAAAGGACTTTATGATGGTAGTAAGTGCAAATGAGGTAAAAAAAAGAGGTGTTTCAATCTTTGATGAGATGTTAGACAAGTTTAATGAAGTGATTATAAACTTTCGTGGTAAGAAAAAGTATGTAGTGATAGACTATGAAAGATACCAAGGTTTTAGAGAGTATGAACTTGAAAAGGCATACAATGAGGTTATGGCAGATATTGAAAATGGGGACTATCATACAGAGATAGACAGACACATAAAAGAGATAGAAAATGTATGAGATAAAATTTTCTAAAAAATATGAAAAAACATCTAAAAAGTTTTTTAAAAAACATCAGGACTTAAAAAATAAATATTTTAAAATTTTAGATATTTTAAAAATAAACCCCTACCACCCATCTCTAAGACTTCACAAACTACAAAACAACCTAAAAGAGTTTTACTCCATATCTCTTGATATGCAGTATAGAATCATTTTAGATTTTATCATAGTTGATGAACAGATTATACTCATAGATATAGGGGCTCATGATGAGGTTTATTGAAAAAAGGGTAAACTTTGATGTTTGCACATTTTGTAACCACAAATGTAGTTTTTGCTCAAACTCAGATGAGAGAACCATAAAACACTCCACAACTCTTGATGAGTTTAAAAAAGTTATGCAAAATGTTATGAAATATGTCAAAATCTCAGAGCTTGGACTATCTGCAAAAGGGGAGGTTTTAGTAAACAACGACTTTACAAAGATAGTTGAGTTTGCAAAAAAAGAGTTAAACATTCCATACATCTACATAAGCTCAAACGGTGCTTTGTTAGATGAAAAAAAAGCCATAGAAGTTTTAGAAGCTGGTTTAGACAGCATAAAGTTTTCCATAAATGCTACAACACAAGATGAGTATAAAAAGATACACAAAGCAGATGATTTTGACAAAGTTATACAAAACTTCAAAACACTTTTAAACCTCAAAAAAACAACCTATCCAAAGCTAAAACTTTTTTTAAGCTCTGTTGTAAGTGAGGTTCAAACAAACCCTACAAAAGAGTTTGAAAAGATTTTTAAAGATGATTTTTCACTCATAAATGGTGTGAGTATCTACAACATCACTTACACTCCAAAATTTGAGAAAGTAGATAGCAAAAAACAACCCATCTCAAAATGTTCCATACCTTTTAGAGAGCTTTACATAAACTCAGATGGCTCACTTGGGCTTTGTTGTAAAGATTATTTTGATGAGATAAACTTTGGCTCACTCATAGAAAATGACTTTTTAGATATTTACAACTCTACAAAGTTTAAAGAGGTTAGAGATATGCACAAAACAAACACCTTTCCAGACAACCACCTTTGTAAAAACTGTTTGCTTTATGATGGGGGTATGTAGTGTATAACAACAAAAAGATTTTAGCCATAATCCCAGCCCGTGGAGGTAGCAAAAGGCTACCACACAAAAACATCTTAAAACTCAAAGACAAACCCCTCATAGCTTGGAGCATAGAGAGTGCAAAAAACTCAAAATACATAGACAAACTCATACTAAGCAGTGATGATAAAAAGATTATAGATGTAGCAAAAAAGTTTGGTTGTGAAGTGCCATTTGTAAGACCAAAAGAGTTGGCACAAGATGAAACTCGCTCCATAGATGTTGTTTTACATGCACTAAAAACTCTAAAAGAGAGTTACGATTATGTGATTTTACTACAACCAACATCACCACTTAGAACAACACAAGATATAGATGAAGCGATAGAGCTTTGCTTTGAGAAAAAAGCAACAAGCATTGTAGGGGTTTGCGAAATGGAACACTCCCCACTGTGGGCAAACACACTTGATGAAACTATGAGTATGGAAAACTTTTTAGATGAGCAGTACAACAACTCACGAAGTCAAGACCTACCAACCTTTTATCGCATAAACGGAGCTTTTTATATGAGTAAAGTGGAGTCTGTTTTAAAAAATGAAACCTTTTTTGTAAAAGAAAATATATTTGCTTTTTTGATGAGTCAAGAACACTCAGTAGATATAGATACAAAGCTTGATTTTGTTGTGGCGGAGGCGGTTTTAAACGATTATAATTCTTGAAATATCCTATATTTTAAGATATAATGCACCCCAATAAGATAGTAGGGAATGTTTATGACAAGAGATGATTTAGTAGTTCTTTCTGTTGATGATGATGCAATAAACCTAATGCTTTTAAAATCATTACTTGTTAGAAGTGGTATGGTCAAAGAGGTTGTTGAAGCAAAAAATGGTCAAGAAGCCATAGATATTTTAAAATCAAGAGATGATATAGATATTGTTTTGTTAGATATTATTATGCCTGTAATGGGTGGTATGGAGATGTTGAAAAATGTTCGTGCAGATACTGCTCTTTACCAACCACCTATCATAATCTTAACAACAGATGAAACTAGAAAAGTTGAAGCTTTGGAACTTGGAGCAAATGAGTTTGTAACAAAACCAGTACGAAGTGATGAACTTATGGAAAAGATGAAATCTGTGGTAGTTTAATGGTGGACAGTGTGGGATTCGAACCCACGGTTCCGTTAAGAACACCCGCGTTCCAGGCGAGCAGATTCGACCACTCTCTCAACTGTCCTAAGTTTTGGATTCGTATTATATAGTTTTATTTATATGATAAACATTAAATTTTGTTTCATTTCAAAATGATATAATACAATAAAAAATCAGGGACTGATTATGTGTGACATTGATATAGCATCTACAAAATATACACCAAAAATATATATGAACGCTTCAAAAGGGCTAATAGAGATTAGTGGTAAGTCCTATCCTGAAAATACATTTGAGTTTTATGCCCCTGTGATTGAGTGGTTGGAAAACTACTTTGAGAACCCAAAAGACACAACAACTGTAAATATTGAGATTATATATTTTAATTCAAGTACTTCAAAATTTTTATTTGATTTTTTTGATTTTTTAGAAGAGAACACTACAAAATCTAAGATAGAGATAAATTGGATATATGATGAGGAAAATGAAACAGCCTTGGAAGCTGGTGAAGAGTTTGTTGAAGATTTTGAAACATTAGAGATAAACCTCAAAACAAAATAGAAGTAAAAAATATGAAATATAATAAAAAATTTCAAGAGATTATTAAAAAACTTGAAAAAATAGATGATGAAGATTGTAGAAATATAAAAAAAGAGATAGAAGTTTTATCTGATATTTATGAAAAAAAAGAGAAAAGGTTAAATAAAATCATAGCTCTCTCAGATAAGCAACAAATGGCTATTGTAGAGTTACATGAGGAGTTGGATATTTACAAAAATCATCTTGAAGAGAAGGTGTTTCAGGAGATAAAAAAAAGAAAAGAGCAAGAAAACCTACTTTTTGAGCAAACAAGACTTGCTATGATAGCTGAGATGGTAGATGCCGTAGCACATCAGTGGGTGCAACCTTTAAATATTATCTCATTAAACACGGAGCTTTTAAGCATAGAAGCTAAAAACAACAATGGCATTTCACCACAAAGGGTGGAAACTTTTAAAGAGATATCTACATATCAGATAAATCATCTTTTAGAAACATTAACAAATTTTAGGGGTTTTTTCAGACCAATTAAAGAGTTGCAAACATTTTCTTTGTCAAATGCCCTAAACAGTGTTTTAAATTTGGTTAATGATGAACTTGTGAGATATTCTATAAAAATAGATGTAGATGATAAAAATGATTTTAAAATAGTTGGGAATGAAAATGAGTTTAAACATATTATTTTAAATTTTATAAGTAATTCAAAATATGCTTTTTTAAAAAATGAGATAAAATCAAGACATATACAGATAAATATTTTAAAAGATAAAAAAAGTTTAGAATATATTGATAATGCTGGTGGGATAGATGAAAGTATTTTGGAGTATATTTTTGATATGCATACATCTACAAAAGGTAGTGAAGGCTCAGGTATAGGGCTTTATATGTCTCAACAAATAGCAAAGAAGCATAACGGTATGCTTAGTGTTTCTAACTATGGAAATGGTGCAAAATTTATATTTACTTATAGGGGTGAGGTATGATTTCTTTACAGAAGATGGAGTCAATTTTAGACAAAGACAATATAATCTTTTTAAACTATGGTGGTATATTTACACAATCTCTCATAGCAGGAATGACTGGTGTTTTAGAAAAAGAGGTTGAAGAAGCTGAACTTAGTATGAGTAAATCAAATAATATTTTTGTAGTTTTTATAGAACTGGCTCAAAATGTTATGAACTATTCAAAAAGTATTAAGTCTAAAAATCCAAAGGCTATTATTTATGTT
Organism: uncultured Sulfurimonas sp.; assembly: GCA_964400715.1. GTDB lineage: Bacteria > Campylobacterota > Campylobacteria > Campylobacterales > Sulfurimonadaceae > Sulfurimonas. The sequence continues at coordinate 4,399 of CAYNVR010000013.1, read as the reverse complement.
GGAAAACAAGATGGTGATTATTTTGTATGTAGTCAAAATATAATCACACTAGAAGATAAAAACAGGATACAACCACTCCTAGAACAAGTTAAAAATAGCTCAAAAGATGAGATAAAAAAGCTTTATAGAGAGGTAAGAAGAAGTGGAAAATGCTCTCATGAAAAGGGTGGAGGGTTAGGTTTTTTAGAGATAGGAAAAAAGGTTCAAAGTTTGGAGTATAGTTTTGAAGAACTAGAAAACAATAAGTTTTGCTACAAGATTTGTACCACAATATAAAAGTAGATTTTTTGTTAGTTAAATTTATTTTTTTACTTTTTAGTATATCACTTTTTGCAAAGAGTGAACTCTCTTATATTTATGACCCAGATTGGAAACCGTTTGAGTACAAGGATAAGATGAGTCATATACATATGGGGATTGTTGCAGATATTTTAGGTCTGGTATCTGAAAAATCTGGTTTGAAATTTTTACCTTTGCAAACAGATACATGGCAAGAATCTGTAAACCTTTTGAAATCTGGCAAGGCAGATATGGCAAGTGCTGTTCCATGGACTAAACAACGAGCCCACTATTTAAACTTTACAAAAAACAGTATATATTCATACCCCGCAGTTTTAGTTACAAATAAAGATTTTAGGATAGATGAAACATTTGATGACAAAAATATAGTTATAGTTAAGGGTAACTCATTAGGAGAGTGGATACAACATAAATTTCCAAAAGCTAAGTTTACATTTGTAAAAAATGTTGAAGATGGGTTTAAACTACTTGAAAATGAAGATATAGATTTTTTTGGCATAAATGGTGTGAGTGCTAAATACTACATAAATGTTTTAGGTTATGAAGATAGTAAAATATATACAATTTTAGATTATAGGTTTCAGTTAAAAATAGCACTTTTAAAGAGTATAGATACAAAAACTTTAAACCTTATAGACAATGCTTTATCACAAATTACAAAGCAGGAGCTAAGAGATATTTACTATAAATGGACAAATGTCAAATTAAAAAAAGAGATAAACTGGAAAGTTGTTTTTTATATTGTTGTTTTCTTTGTTTTTGTAATTTTATTTTTTGTTTTTATAAATAAAAGGTTAAACAAACTAGTAAATGAAAAAACAGCTCAGCTAAAAAGTTTAAATGAAACTCTTGAAAAAAAAGTTCAACAAAGAACAAAAGAGTTAGAAAGCATAAACAAAAAGATGTTAGATAACATTAAGTACGCTTCACTCATTCAAAACTCTATTTTGCCACAAAAAAATGTGTTAGATAGTTTTTTTAAAGAGTGTGAAATTATTTGGCAACCAAGAGATATGATTGGTGGAGATATATATCTTTTTAAAAAATTAAATGAGTATGAGGCTATTTTACTTGTGGTGGACTGTACAGGGCATGGAGTTTCTGGTGCTTTTGTGACAATGCTTGTAAAAGCGATAGAAGAGCAGTTGTTAGCTGTATCGGACAACATTACAACATCAAAATTGTTACAAGACTTTAACAATGCATTTAAAAAACTTCTACTTCAAGAACAAACAAATATAGATGTTGGTTTTGATACAGCTGTTGTACATGTAGATAAAAATAAAAAACAATTAACATTTTCTGGTGCAAAAATACCTTTGTATTTTTTAAGAGATGGGGAGCTTTGTGTTCTAAAACCAAATAGACACTCTGTTGGGTATGTAAATTCTGATGATAAATACAACTACAAAGAGCATAAAATCACAATTTTTGAAGATGATATTTTTTACATTTCAACAGATGGTTATACTGACCAAAATGGTGGAAATAAAGGTTTTCCTTTTGGTAAAAAACGGTTTAAACAGATTATTTTGGAAAATTTCAAAAAAACTCTTGCAGAACAAAAAGATATATTTTTAAAAAGTTTGGAAAAATATCAACAAGGTGATGAGAGAAATGATGACATCACCTTGGTTATGTTTAAGGTTTAGAGAGTGTTTAATAGTTTTTTAGCTAAAAAAAGAGCTTTATATCTGTGAGATAACTCTTTTTTTACACTGTCTGGTAACTCACCGAGAGTTTTGTCAAACCCTTGTGGTATGAACATTGGGTCATACCCAAATCCACCATCACCTTTTGCTTGTGTTATGGCTGTTCCATACATCCAACCATGAGTTGTATAAACACCATTTTTTGTAACGATAGCTATACAAGCTGTGTAGTGTGCTTGTGAACTCTCTACCCCTTTTTGTTTTATATCTTCCATAAGTTTGTTTAGGTTATCTTTATCTGAGGCACTTTCACCACCATATCTAGCACTAAAAATCCCAGGAGCTCCATCTAAAACATCTACACTTATGCCACTGTCATCTGCTATAACAACAGCATTTTCATCTTTTATGGCATCAAAAACAGCTTTTGCTTTTATGATGGCATTTTCTTTAAAACTATCTCCATCTTCAACTATCTCAAACCCATCTATAATCTCTGTATATGGTACAACTTCATATTCGCTACACAACTCTTTTATCTCTTTAACCTTACCTTTGTTACCCGTTGCTAAAACTAATCTCAAAAATTATCCTTTGGTTATACTTCTTGTAATATAATTGCGACATTATATTATAAAAGGCTTTATATGTTTAAAAAAGTGCTTCCCCTTTCACTTATTTTGTCCCTAAGATTTTTGGGATTGTTTTTGGTTTTACCTGTTTTATCTATCTATGCACTTACACTTGATGGTGCTACACCTATGCTTGTTGGTATCATAGTTGGTGGCTATGCCCTTACTCAGGCGATTTTTCAAATACCGTTTGGAACTATGAGTGATAAGATAGGTCGTAAGCCTACACTTTTAGTTGGGCTTATCATCTTTCTTGTTGGTTCCCTTGTAGCTGGTTATGCAACAGATATCTATACACTTATGGTTGGTCGTTTTTTACAAGGTGCTGGTGCTATTGGTAGTGTTATAACAGCGATGATAGCAGACTTGGTTGAAGAAAAAACAAGAGGTCATGCTATGGCAATTATGGGTGGTTTTATAGCTATGAGTTTTGCTGTGGCTATGGGTGTTGGACCTGTCATAGGGGCTCACTATGGTGTTAGCACACTGTTTTTCATAACAGCAGGTTTATCTGTTGTAGCTATGATTTTACTTTTTACAAAAGTTCCAACACCACCAAAGATTATACATATCTATCATCAAACTTCAAAAATCAGTGATATACTAAAAGATAGAAACCTTTTAAATATGGTTGTTATAAATGCTATGCAAAAAGGTCTTATGACTATCTCTTTTGTTCTTATACCTATCATCTTAACTGGTGATGAGTTTGGTTGGGAAAAAACAGAACTGTGGAAAGTTTATGCACCTGCTATGTTTATAGGTCTTATGGCTATGGGTCCAGCAGCTGTTTTTGGTGAAAAGAAAAACAAACCTAAGCAGATATTTTTAGCTTCTATTGTTTTGTTTAGTGTCTCTTTTGCCATAATGGGTTTGACAACTTCAAGTAACATCTTTATAGTTGGTGTTGTGGCATTTTTTGTGGCTTTTAATATGATGGAACCACTTGTTCAATCTATGATAAGTAAATTTGCAAAGGTTCATCAAAAGGGTGCAGCTCTTGGTGTGGCAAACTCTGCGGCTTACTTTTCAACATTTTTGGGTGGGACATTTGCAGGTGTGATGCTTTCATACACAGATAGACAAAGTATAGGAATTGTCTTAGCTATCATCACTATCCTTTGGTTATTTTGGACATTTAGTTTACAAAATCCTATAAAACATTCACACCTTTTTATACCAATGGCAGATGTAAATATGGACAAATTAAAAGAGTTAGAAAGTGAACACATAGCAGAGTGGTTTATAAACGACACTGAAAAAGTTGTTGTTGTAAAATACAACCCAGCAAAACTTGCAGAAGATGAGATAAAATCTCAGATATTACATTAGGAGTTTTTAGAGATTACCTCTAAAAACTCTTCCCCAAAACTTTCAAACTTTTTAGTCCCAACCCCACTTACTTCAAGCATAGACTCTTTGTCATAAGGTTTGTGGTAAGCTAAAAGTTTTAGTGTTTTGTCACTAAAAATCAAGTATGGTGGCACTCCAAGTTCTGATGCCAACTCTTTTCTAAGCTCTCTTAGTTTTTCAAACAACTCTTTGTCATACTCAAAACTTTCTTCCTGTTTTATCACTTTCTCTTTTTTGTTGATTTGTAGTCTGGATGATTTTATATCTACACTTTTTTGAGATTTTAAAACCAAAACAGCTTCTTGTGTGAGTTTTAGAGTTGAGAATTCTCCCAAAGTAATGAGTTTTAACTCTAACATCCTCTCCACAACTACAAACCACTCTTTTTTACTTAGGTGTGTGCCTATGTTGTAAACTGAGAGTTTATCTGCTTTGTTTGCCAAGATTTTTTGCTCTGTTGAG
>CAYNVR010000012.1:0-16816 GCA_964400715.1 uncultured Sulfurimonas sp. | reverse complement strand
ATAAAGCTTAAAATTTAAAGTATTTTATGCAAATTTGTAATTATCTTTATTTTTTAGTTTTTCAGAAGTTTTAGCTTTACTATATGTTTACTCTTTAAATATAGAATTACCAACACATAAAACTATTTCTCTTATATATAGAAAGAGATACAAAGGATAAAAAATGGGACTATATGATCGTGACTATGCAAGAGGTAACTCTTTTGCTTATGAAACTTCAACCCGTAGTGATTCTCAAATCATTACATTTGTTAAAGAAACTTACAAGCTGTTCGCAGCTTCTATGATGGCTGGTGCAGTTGGTGCTTATGTTGGTGTGCCTATGGCTGGTGCTATCCACTCTATGTTTTTACCGTTAATGCTTTTAGAGTTTGGTTTACTTATAGGTTTACAGTTTGTAAAAAATAAACCAGGTATAAATCTAATGGTTATGTTTGGATTTGTATTTATGACTGGACTTATGCTTGGTCCACTTTTGGCTTTTACACTTGGTATGAGTGGTGGTGCTACTATAATAGGTAATGCTTTTGCTATGACAGCAGTTGTTTTTGGAGCTATGAGTTTTTATGCTATCAAAACAACAAGAGATTTTACATCTTACTCTAAACCATTGTTTATAGCAATGATTGTTATTTTTGTATTTTCACTTATCAACCTATTTTTAGGTAATCCACTTTTTGCAGTGATTATCTCTGGTGCAGTTGTAATGTTGTTTAGTGTAATGGTGATTTATGATACTCAAAACATCATGAATGGTGCTTATGAAACTCCTATTGATGGGGCGATAGCACTTTATATTGACTTCTTAAACATATTTACAGCACTTTTACAACTTTTTGGCATCTTTAATAATGATGACTAAAACTATATTACCCGAAATCTCTCGGGTAATAGATGCAAACCTTAACAGACTCAGAGAAGGGATAAGAGTTGTTGAAGACATACTCAGATACAAAGATAACAACAAAGAACTATCTGCAAAACTAAAAAAACTCCGCCACCTTTCAAGAATAGATGAAACAGTAGAGATACTAAAATACAGAGACAGTGTAAATGATGTTATGAGAACATCTATAAAAAGTGAGCTAAACAGAGACTCTCTAAACTCCATAATAGTTGCAAACTTTAAACGAGCAGAAGAATCCGCACGAGTTTTGGAAGAACTTTTTAAGCTATACAGTCAAACATATAGCGAAAACTTTAAATATATAAGATATGAACTGTATCAAATAGAAAAAGAACTGCTTACAAACACAACTTCAAACTCTAAATAGGACAATGGGTAGTTTTTCATTAAATCTTTTGTCTGTTTATAGTTTAGGGTTTTTCGCGAACCACTTACACCACTTTTTTTTATATATCTAAACATATCTCTTGTTGAGTCAAAATCTAACCTGTATTCAACCACCTCAAACTTAGCATCAAAATATTTTTTTTGCAGTTCATAAATATATGATGAACTTTTTAGTAAAGGTGTGAGGTTTGCAGTTTTATTTAAAGTTTTAAAAGTGTTTGATGTAAAGATAGACAAAGCAAACGGAACTTTTAAACCACTAATGTTTTTAAAAATCTGTTCCAAATCTTCTGCCCATTGTAGAGCAGATGAAGAGAGCAGATAGTCTATCTTACATGTAGAGAGATAATCAAACAAAGATTGGTTGTTAAAATCTCCATATATTAACTCTATTTTTGGACTTTTTGGGTGGAGTTCAAGCATACCTTTTGCGAAATCAACACCTATAAAATGTTTATAATCCCAATCTATCTTACGGATAAGCTCCCCACTTCCACAACCCAAATCTACTATATGTTGTGGTTTACTCTCTACATGTAGAAGTAGTTTATCTAAAACTTTGTTTTGGATAACATTATGCTTACTATATGTGTGAGCATTTTTTGAAAACTCTTGACTTACTTTCATCTTCTATTTGAAACCAGTGAAAATATAAATAGTGCTATAACACAAAGCACTATCGTTGCTCCTGATGGGAGTGAAAAGTAAAATGACAAAGTCATACCAACAACAACACTAAAAAGGGCAAAGAAAAGAGATATGAGAACTGTTGGTAAAAAACCAACTCTGTATTGTAATGCAGATACAGTTGGTATAACCATCAAAGCACCAATGAGCAATGTCCCTACAACTCGTATGGATAGGGCTATGATGATGGCAACAACACTAACAAGCAAAAAACTGAGAAGTTTTACTTTTATGCCACTTGTTTGTGCCACCTCCTCATCATAAGCTATAAAATAAAGCTCCCTTGAAAATATCAAAAGTAACACAAGAGAGAAGCCACCAAATATAAAAATAGTGTATAAATCTGCCTTACTTACAGACAAGATAGAACCAAAAAGGTAGGAAAAAAGTGAGTTGTTAAACTCACCGCCCATAGAAACTATGATGATAGAGATAGCCAAAGCACCAGATAACAAGATGGAAAGCACAGAGTCCGAATACAAAGAAAATGAAGTTCTAAGATACTCAATAAGCCAAGCAGACAACAGCGAAACAACAACAGCCATCCACAAAGGGTTGTATCCAGCTACAAGCCCAACAGCAACACCCACCAAAGCTGAATGAGCAAGTGTTTCACTAATGAGAGAGTATCTTTTCAAAACAACAAATGTCCCACTTACAGATGCCAAGACAGCTATAAATATACCAGCTAAAAAAGCTCTTTGCATAAAATCATATTCAAACATCTCTAACACAAAAAACTCCTAATGCTCGTGCTTATGGTTGTGGATAAGATGAGCCTCAACACCATAAAGCTCACTCATCTCTTCACAACTAAGTGCTTCTTTTGGATTGTTACAGATGATAGCTTTTTGGTTTATTGTAAACATTCTTGCTATGTCATCTACTATCACACCTATGTCGTGTGTTATGAAAAGAATTGTTATCTTATCTTCTTTGTTTAGTTTTTGAAGAAGCTTATAAAACCTATTTTGAGAAACAACATCTACCCCTGTATTTGGTTCATCAAGTATCAAAACCTCTGGCTTTGATGCCAAGGCACGGGCTATCATCACCCTTTGTCTTTGACCACCAGAGAGTGTTCCTACCATCTTGTCTTTTAGATGTAAAACATCCATTTTCACCATGGCATCTTTTACTATCTCTTTATCTTCTTTTGAGAAAAATGAAAACAGTTTTTTTTGAGATATTCTCCCCATTTTTACAATATCTTCAACAGTAGCTGGGAAGTTTGTATCTACAAGTGAAGCTCTTTGTGGGACATAGCCTATCTTGTGCCACTCATTAAACTCACTAAGTTTTTTACCAAAAATCTTCACCTCACCACTTGTTGGCTTTTCCAAACCAAGCAACATCTTTATGAGTGTTGTTTTTCCACCACCGTTTGGACCTATAACAGCGATATAGTCTGCCGAAAAAATTTGTAAACTAATATCTACCAAAATATCTTGTCCAGAAACAGAAAAACAAAGATTTTTTGTTTCAAAAATAAGTTTTCTTAGTTGCACACAAGAGCCTTAGAAAGTTTTTCCAAATTTATCTGCATAATATCACTATATGTAAGCCCTCTTTTATGCTCATCATAAGTTATATTTCCCATAGGTTGTAAAACATCTATCTTTACCCCACTCTCATTGGCTATACTTTTTATAGCTCTGTTATTTACAAAACTCTCAAAAAATATAGTATCTACCCCACTTTGTTTTACAAAATCTATGATTTGCGACATCTTTTTCGCACTTGGTTCAGACTCTGGCGACAACCCTGTTAAGTGTTTAACTTCAAAACCGTATCTATCTGCCAAATACCCAAAAGCATTATGGTTTACTACAATCACATTTTTTTTACATGCAGAAAGTTTTTGTTTGTATCTGTCATCAATCTTTTTAAGTTTTGTGAGGTATAACTCTAAGTTTTTTTCAAAAAACTCTTTGTTTTTTGGAGAGATTTTTACCAACTCTTTTGTCAAAATCTCAGCAGAGAGTTTCATATTTTCAACATCTAACCAGTAGTGTGGGTCCACCCCTTCGTGGTGATGTTCATCTTCATCATCGTGATGATGTTTTAACTCCCTTAGTTTTACATACTTACTCATATCTAAAACTCTGTTTTTAAACTCAAACTTTGTTGCCCACGGCTCCAAACCAGCTCCGCTGATGATGACCAAGTCACTGTTTTGTAACTCCACCATCAACTTTGGTGTTGGCTCAAAACTATGAACATCTACACCAAATGGCAAGATTTTAACTATCTCAACTCTGTTATGAGTTATGTTTTTAACTATATCATACAAAGCAAAAGTTGTAACAGCTACTTTTGTTTTTGTATCTGCACTCTCTTTTTTTACAAAACTCAAAACAATAAAAGCAAAAAACATCATACCAACAAGAAAAAATATACTTTTTTTAAAATTTTCCAACTTCTATCCTTCAAAAATTTATTTGAAATTATACCCTAATTTTGGATTATTGATTTTTTTAGATATAATTCGCCACTTTAAATTTTGGGAAAAGATATATGAGTTTTTTATTTATCGTTCAAATCGCATTGGTTATCGTTTTAACAGGTGCTGTTTTGCTACAAAAAAGTTCAAGCATAGGACTTGGAGCTTACAGTGGCTCTAACGACTCTGTTTTTGGTGCAAAAGGTCCAAACAGCTTTTTGGCAAAAACAACTTTTGTTATAGGATTTTTGTTTGTTGCCAACACTATCGCTCTTGGTTACATGTACTCAAAAAATGCTCAGACTTCTGTTACAGATACAGTTACTGAAAATACACATGTAGTTGCACCAACTGTTAAAGCACCTACAAAAACAGCAGATACAAACACTACAAAATAGTTGCATAGCTTTGCAACTATAACCCCTTTTTAATCCAACTTAAATTTTTACTGCTACAATATCACAATTATTTTTCATCAAAGGAACTTCAATGTTAAACGAGATATATGAAACATGTGAAAAAAAGATGCAAGGTAGCATCGAACATATGCAAAGAGAGTTTAAAACACTAAGAACAGGTAAAGTTACAACTTCTGTTTTAGATGGTGTTAAGATAGACTACTACGGAACTCCTACACCACTTGACCAAGTTGGTTCAGTTTTAGCTTCTGATGCTACAACTATTGTTATAAACCCTTGGGAAAAGAACCTTTTAGCAGATATTGAAAATGCTATCCAGGCAGCAAACATAGGTGTAAACCCTAACAATGACGGTGACCAGATAAAACTTTTCTTCCCACCTATGACTGTTGAACAAAGACAAGAGTCTGTTAAAAAGATGAAAGCTATGGGTGAAAATGCGAAAGTTAGCATAAGAAACGACAGAAGAGATGCTAACGACAAAATCAAAAAGCTTGAAAAAGAGAAAGAGATAACACAAGATGAGTCTAAATCTGCACAAGACAACATCCAAAAAATCACTGACAAATATATAGCAAATGTAGATAAAATCTTAAAAGACAAAGAAGCTGAGATACTAAAAGTTTAAGGAACAAAAATGGACATCAAGAAAATATATATGGAAGCAGATGCTCTTTTAGAGGGGCATTTTAAACTAAGTAGTGGAAACCATTCACAATTTTACCTACAATCTGCAAAAGTTTTAGAAGACCCTAAAACTGCTAAAATGTTGGCAGATGAGTTAGCAAAACAAATCAAAGAGAGTGGTTTAGAGATAGACACTGTTTGTGCTCCGGCACTTGGTGGGCTTATAGCTGGTTTTGCACTTGCACAAGCACTTGATGTTCGTTATATATTTGCTGAGAGAGTAAATGGTGAGATGACTATCCGCCGTGGTTTTGAGGTAAATGAGGGTGAGAGAGTTCTTATGTGTGAAGACATTATCACAACAGGTGGTAGTGCTATGGAAGCTGGAAAAGTTGTAGAAGAACTTGGCGGTAAGATAGTTGGTGTAGCAGCTCTTGCTAACCGCGGTTTTTGCCACAGACAAAACAGCGATGTCCAAACAAAACCAAACTGTAAACTTCCACAAGACATACCATTTTTCGCACTCGCAGATTTTACTTTTGAGATGTACAGTCCAGATAAATGCCCACTTTGTAAAGATGGAAGCGAAGCCATAAAACCAGGTAGTAGAGGGAACTAAAACCTCTACTTTTAAACATTATAATAACTAGCCTCCCTATGATGCACCACAACTGCACTTGTTGATTGTTCAGGGTGGATTTGGAATGTTTCACTTAACTCTATGCCAAACTCCTCTGGTTTTAGTAGGTTAAAAAGTGGTCTGTTTAGCTCCAAATCTGGACAAGCTGCATAACCAAAAGAGTAGCGACAACCTTGGTAGCGGTTCATTCTAACATCTGCTAAGCTATTTCCCTCATCTTCACTTGCTATGCCTAAATCTAATCTTATCTGCTTATGTGCTATCTCTGCTAAGGCTTCTGCCAACTCAACACCTAAACCGTGAAATTGGTAATACTCTGTGTAATCACCCCTTTCATATATCTCTTTTTCTATCTCACTTAGTTTTGAACCAGCACTTACACATGTAAGGGCTATCACATCGTGTCTATCGCTATGGAAAAAATCGCTCAAAGCTCTATGTGGTTTTTTTCTTTGTCTTGGAAAACTAAACTTCTCTTTTGCACGAGCTATAACATCTTTTAGAGGCTCACGGTTTATCTCATCTTCACTAAAATACCCCTCACTCTCATCAAAGATAAGTAGTGTGTTGTCATCACTTCTACAAGGCCAGTAACCATAAAGAACAGTTGGCTCAAAAAGTTTCTCATCTAAAAATCTCTTTTTTAGTTTCTCATAGGCTGGTTTTACAACCTCATCAAGTTGTTTTTGGTAAGCCTCTTTACTCATCCCTTTTGAGCTGTAACCCCAACGAGATTTAAAAAGTATCTTGTGGTTTATCCACTCAAAAGCCATCTCAACTTGTTGTTGAGTTAGTTTTATCTCCCTTCTTCCCCAAAATGGTGGAGTTGGAACAACCACATCACGAGATGGCATCTTTATCTCTTCAAAAGGTGGGATTACATACTCTTTTTCCTCTTTTTTCTCAATCTGTGGTGCATCTGGATGGAGGTTTGTATCCATATTTCCAGCTTCTATACGGCTCATAGCAGTTACACCATCAAAAGCATCTTTACAGTAAAAGATAGGCCCACTATATGCAGGGCGACAAAAATCATCTATAAACCCTCTTGTAAGTGCAGCCCCACCAAGTAGCACAGGGATTTTTATACCTTTTTCTTCAAGTGTTTTTAGGTTTTCAAGCATAACTTGTGTAGATTTTACAAGCAAACCACTCATACCTATGGCAGATACATTTTTATCACTCAAAGTTTCTAAAAAGCTATCTATCTCCACTTTTATACCAAGATTTTTTACTTTGTATCCGTTGTTTGAGAGGATAATATCTACAAGATTTTTACCAACATCATGAACATCACCCTTAACAGTTCCCAAAACAAGAGTTGTATCTACCTCTTTTTCTATCTTAGGTAGGTATGGGTTTAGATAATCTACTGTTTTTTTCATAGTCTCAGCAGATTGTAAAACAAACGGCAGTTGCATCTCACCAGAACCAAAAAGCTCCCCTATCACTTTCATAGCATCTATGAGTATCTCGTTTACAATCTTCTCAGGGGCGATTTTGTGTCTAACCTCCTCAACAAGAGGTATCATCCTATCTTTATCGCCATCCATTAGAAGTTTTGCTATCTTTTGCTCATCACTCATAGCAAGATATGCTTCATCTTCTACATTTGTATCTATCGCCTCTTTTGAGCTAAAATGTTCTATAAACTTAAAAAGTGGGTCATCTCCACGATTGAAAATCAGGTTGTTACAAACCTCTTGGTCATCTTTTGAAATTTTATTTATAGGGATGATATGTTTTACATTTATGATAACACTTGTAAGTCCAGCTTCTAAACAGTGGTGTAAAAACATAGAGTTCAGATATGGTCTTGCATCTTTATCTAACCCAAAAGAGATATTTGAAAGTCCAAGTGTTGTTCCAACTTCTGGATGTTTCTCTCTTAGTTTTCTTATAGCTTCTATGGTATTTATACCAGCTTCAAGATACTCCTCATCTCCACTTCCAAGTGTAAATGTAAGCACATCAAAAACTAAGTCCTCTTTTCTTAAACCATGACGAGAAGTAGCTAACTCTATAATCCTATCTGCAACGGCGAGTTTTTTCTCAACAGTTTTAGCCATACCTTTTTCATCTATCGTTAAACAGACAAGAGCAGTTCCAAACTTTTTGGCTAACTGACAAACCTCATCAAACTTCTCTTCCCCATCTTCAAGATTTACAGAGTTTAGTATGGGGCGACCACCTATGTTTTTTAGTGCCGTTTCAAGCCCTTTTGTTTGGGTAGAGTCTGGCATAAGTGGGATAGGGATTTTTTGGTTATACATCCCCATAACTGCATTCATATCTTTTGTTTCATCACGACCAGCAAATCCAACATTTACATCTATGATGTGAGCTCCTGCTCTTACTTGTTGTTGGGCAACACTTAAAGTCCCCTCATAATCCTCAGCTAAAAGTAACTCTCTAAATGCTTTTGAGCCTGTTGCATTACTTCGCTCACCCATTAAAAGTGGAGCTGGTTGTTGCATAAGTGGCACAGTGTTAAAGAGTGATGCAAGTGAGTTTTCTTGTTTTCCAGATGGCTCTTTTGGTTGTTTGGAAGCTACACGATTTACCAAAGCTCTTATGTGTTGAGGGGTTGTTCCACAACATCCACCTAAAAAACTAACACCATCATACTTTAAAAAGTTTTCTTGTTTGTCGGCAAACTCATCTGGACCCATTGGGTAGTAGGTATAACCACCACGGTTTTGAGGAAGCCCCGCATTTGCATGAACACTTATGGGTCTGTTCCAAAGCTCACTTAGAGTTTTTACATGTTTTTCAACTTGTTCTGGACCTGTTCCACAGTTAAAACCAAGTGAGATGATGTTAAATGGCTCTAAAATGGTAGAGATAGTTGAAGCATCTGTTCCTATAAGCATAGTCCCACTTAGCTCAATAGTTACAGAAACCATTATGGGGATATCTACACCCCTTTGTTTAGAAGCCTCTTGACAAGCATGAAGACCAGCTTTTATCTGTAAAGGGTCTTGGCAAGTTTCAAGCAAGAAAACATCTACCCCACCATCTATAAGAGCTAAACAAAACTCAGTATAACCCTTAAACATCTCATCATAAGTTATATGCCCAAGAGATGGTAGCTTAGTTCCTGGCCCTATACTCCCTAAACAAAATCGTGGATGCTCTTTTGTGCTAAACTTTTGACATTGCTCTTTTACAAGTTTAGCCCCTGCATAAGTTAGCTCATAAGCACGATTACCAATGTTATACTCATCTAAAACCCAACTAAATGAACCAAATGTATTTGTAGTTATAAAATCTGCCCCAGCAGTTAAGTAGGCATGAAATATCTCATTCATAACATCTGGTGCTGTAACATTTAGAAGTTCGTTACACCCCTCATTCCCTTCCCAAGCCTCTTTTGGGATTTTATCTTCTCTTTGTTGAAGCTGAGTACCCATAGCCCCATCTATGATAAGGGGTCTTTTTTTGATAGTGTTTAAAATGTATTGTTTAGTATTCATAGAAGTATTTTAACATTATATAGCTAAGATTTAATAGAAATTTTAAACTACTTAAAAATTATTATGTGGCATTTACTGCCCCCATATGTAGATTCCATTTTTATGAGTATTTTTCACCTCATACATAGCTTTATCTGCTCTTTTTATTATATCATTTATTGATGTATCTTGACTATTAAAAATAGTTATACCTATACTTGATGTACATTCAAACTCTATATGTTTAACAGTATCATCCTCTTGCATAATCTCCATAACATATTTTCTATTTGCTGTTTTTAAAATTTTATTTGCTATTTCCAATGCCTCATCTTTTGCCTTGTTACAATCTACATTTAATCCATATATTGCAACAACAAATTCATCTCCACCAAATCTTGCTACGGTATCACTCTCCCTTACAATTTCTAAATATCTTTTTGATGCTTCTATGAGCAACATATCTCCAACATCGTGTCCATAGGTATCATTTATACTTTTAAAATTATCAAGATCTAAAAACATCAAAGCACCATTTTTATGCTCTCTTTTTGTTTTAGCTAACATCTGTTTTAACCTATCTTCTAACAACCTTCTGTTTGGTAGCTTTGTTAAAGTATCATAATATGCCATCTCTTTTATGAGTTGCTCATGTTTTTTTCTCTCTGTAATATCTGTTGAAACACCAAGTAAAGCATAAACTTTACCATTTTCATCAAACAAAGGAACCCTTTTTACAATAACATAGAAAATGCCAACACCATCAACTTTTATTTTCTCTTCATTAACTGTTTTTTCACCACTAGCAAAAACTTCTTGGTCTATCCGCTTAATCATAGAAACAGATTCTTCATCATATAAAGTACTTATATCTTGATTGATAATTTTTTCCAACGGTTCATTAATCGCTTTTTGCATAGCTTTATTTACATAGGTATAGCGAAAATTTCTATCTTTTATAAAGATATATGCATCAACATTATCTAGTATATTATTTAGATATTGTTGTTTTTCATAAAGTTCTTTTGTTCTACTTCTAACTATACTTTCTAACTCTTTTTCATTTTTACTTACAATTTGTAATAGTTTTTGAAACTGTTTTGAGAGTTTTGCTATCTCGTCATGACCACTAATATCTAAAATTTTTCCTTCGTAACCATTTTTAGATATATCTTCCATCTGTTGTTTTAAAACTTCTATTGGGTCTATAATCCAAAAATTTACAAACATACCTATAATAACTAACAATAAAACAAATAAAATTATAAAAATTGGAGTAATATCACTACTATCAACTGTATCTAATGTAACGACATCAACTGCTGTAATGTTAAACCACCCAAGTTCTTTAATGTATGAAACACCTACTAAATGCTCATGTGAATTAAAATGTAACCATAAAATCTCTATTTTATCACTATTAGTTCTTTTGAGTTTGTTTATAACATTTTGAAGTTTACTGTATTCCTCTTTATCTTTTAAAAATACAGAGATTGTTTTTCTTTTCTCTTTTAACTTTGTTATACCTCCATGGTCAATAAACTTAGCATCTCTTTCCAACTTTATGGCCATATTTTCATCAACAAAGATGTTGTAAACACCATCTTGTTGCATATTTACAAAATTTTCTAAAAAAGTTTGTAAATCAAACCCTGTACCAACAACACCCACAACCTTTGAGTTATATTTTATCTGATGATTTATCCAAACATTTGTTATACCTGTTTTGGCATCTCTTTCTATATTTATGTTGAAATCTTTTTTTTGTTTTAAAGTTTTAAAAAACCATTGGTCATCTGGATTGTTTTCATCTAAAATATATGTTGGTTTGTTAGATGGGTAGATATTATAACTATCAGAGTAATAGTAGTTTTTTGTATTTGCAAAAGCTATAAAATAACTTTTAGAATGAAACTTTTGTTTATACTTTTTTAGAGTCTCAAATCCACTCTTTCTAAAAAAAGGGTCATTTTCATTTAAAGAGAGTTCAATAATAGCTTTTTCATTTGAAAGTTTTTCAACGAGTGAGACTTCATGTAAAAGTGGTACAAGAGTTTTTGTTTTATCAAAAATAAGTTGTTGAGATACAAACCTAGCACCCCATTTTTCATTCATCTTAACAGATATATCATTTGCATAAAAAGTTACTACAACACCAAAAAAAGCTAATAATGAAAAAATAAGTATAAATAGTCTTTGTTTTAAGTTCATGGAACCATTCTACACTTTATAAGTTTAATTTAACATAATTTGATATTTATTATTTTTGTACACCATCTAAAATAGGAACAAAATCACACTCTTCTAGCTCCTCTTTTTGTATAGTTGAGCCTTTTTTTGTAAATCTTGTTATAACCTGCTTTGAACCTTTTTGAAGTGGTGCTACTAAAATCCCACCATCACTTAACTGTTCAAAAAGCCTAGCAGGTATCTCTTTTGCTGTTGCTGAGAACAAAATCCTGTCATATGGAGCATATTGTATCCACCCTTTTTGTCCATCATCTGTTCTTGTGTGGATGTTGCTTATATTTAAAGCTCTAAACCTTTTTTTTGTCTCTACAAGTAAAGACTCTATCCTCTCTATGGTAAAAACCCCACGAAAAAGGTGGGACAAAACAGCAGCTTGGTAACCGCTACCACAACCAACTTCCAAAACTCTATCTACATTTTGTGGTTTTAGATACTCTGTCATCTTTGCAACAGTCAGTGGAGATGAGATGTATTGTGAAGAGCCTATTGGCAAAGCATCTAGTTTGTAGGCATTGTGTTTAAAACCAGCAGGAACAAACAATTCTCTGTTTGTTGAAGCTATCGCTTTTTTAACCTCTGGACTTAGTTTGAAAATCTTATCACACTCTTGTGCTAGTTTTGCTGTTTTTGTTGCTGTTATCTTATCCATCTATACCTACATCCATATATCTTCTCATCTTTTGTATCTCTTTTTTTAAGTATGGTAGTTGCAAATTTTCTAAGTTGTCGTTTCTAGATTCTTCACCATTTGGCAAAATAATTCCACTTTGTTTTGTACACTCTTCATCTGCACTGTCACTTGCTACTACATAACACTGGTTCATAACAGCCAAAGCATTTGTTAGTGTTATAAAGTGCTGTGTTCTTAAAACTCCCCAGTAAGATGGCACAGCTATAACATCTGCTCCCTCATTTTGTATCCAAAGCTCTTTAAATCTAAGTTCAAAACATATGAGTATAGCTATCTTGATACCATCAACTTCAACTATCTTAAAACTTTTGCTGTCCCCTGCTTCCATATATTTGTGTTCATCACCAAACTTAAAAAGTTTTGCTTTTGGCTGGGTGTAAACTACCTCACCATTATGAAAGATTTTAGCAAAATTGTAAACTTTACCATCTTTTTTTTCTAACATTGTTAGTATGATTATTTTGTTTTGTGAGTGTTGTTTTATAACCTCTGTGGCATAGCTACTAAACTCTACCATCTTTTCAAAGTTGTCGTAGTCATAACCAGTTAAACAAACTTCACCCGCTACAATCAAACTGTTAGCAGGTGTTTGTTTTATATTTGTTAGTAATGTTTGTAGGTTTTTTTCATAATCTTTTGAAGTTTCAAAAAGGAGTGAACAAAGGGTATAGTTTTTCATCTTTAAAAATCGTCATCAAAACTAAGACTACCTTTTGAGTAGTTAGTTACAGTCCCTTCAAAAAAGTTTGTTTTTTGGTCGTTGAACTTAGCAAAGTCATCTACCCATTTTATAGGGTTTGTTACATTGTAGATTTTTTCAAACCCAACAGATGTTAATCTATCATCTGCCAAATACTGAATATACTGCTCAACTATACTGTCTGTCAAACCTAAAATCTGCCCTTGTGTTATGTATTTTCCCCATTCACTTTCAAGTTTAACAGCCTCTTTAAACATCTCTACAACTTCCGCTTTTAGTTTTTCTGTAAAGAGTTCTGGTCTCTCTTTTTTGAGTGTGTTTATAAGGTTTTGAAATAGAACCAAGTGTGTAACTTCATCTCTTTGTATAAATCTTATCATCTGAGCAGAGCCCAACATCTTTCCACTTCTAGCAAGTGTATAGATGTAAGCAAAACCACTGTAAAAGTATATCCCCTCCAAAATCTGGTTAGCAAAACAAGCTTTTACAAAGTTTTCATCTGTTGGATTTTTCGCAAGTTCCATATAAACATTTGCTATGGCATCATTTTTGTGTTTTAACATCATATCTTTTCTCCAAAGCTCATAAATCTCTTCTGAGTTTGTAGAGATACTATCTACCATAACCGCATAACTTTGAGAGTGCAAAGCCTCTTCAAAACTTTGACGAACAAGTATGAGGTTTATCTCTGGTGAAGTTATGTAGGGGTTTATGTTGTCTATGAGGTTGTTTGTTTGTAAACTATCCATAAAAATCAGTTGCGAAAGTGCCTTGTCATAGGCTGTTTTTTCCGCATCTGTGAGGTTTTTATAGTCATTTACATCTTTTGTCATATCTACCTCTTTTGGAAACCAAGTGTTATTTAACATCATCTCCCAAAGGTTGTATGCCCATTGATATTTTATATCATTAAGTTCAAAAATACCTGTTGGATTACCACCAAAAATCTTCCTTTCGTTTACATTTTCTGTTGAGTTTGGATTGTAGATTTTTTTACGATTCACGGTGTTCTCCTTGTAGGTTTATAAGTTCGGAAGTATATATAAAAGATACTTAATTTATGATATACTACAAATATGCTACTAAAAAACAAACATATCCAAACCCTATACTCAACATTTTTTCGTCCATACAAAGTAAAACAACACTTTAAAGAGTTTTTTACACTAAGCGATGGAGATTTTTTAGAATGTTTTTGGAGTGAAAAACCAGATGGAAACAAACCCATAGTTATACTTTTTCACGGTTTAACAGGCTCTTTTAAATCTCCTTACATTCAAGGTGTGGAAGATGAGTTAAAACAAAATGGTTTTGTTAGTGTTGTTATGCATCTTCGTGGAGCATTAAGTCCAAACAAAAAACCACACTCATACCATAGCGGACTCACATCAGATACAAAAGAGTTTATAACACACTTACAAACAAAGTTTCCAAACACTTCACTTTTTTGTGTTGGCTACTCACTTGGAGCAAATATGATGTTGAAAATGTTAGGGGAGTTAAAACAAAACACAAACATAAAAGCAAGTGTTGCAGTGTCTGCTCCTCTACTTTTAGATGAGTGTGCCAACAGCATAAACAGAGGGTTTTCAAAGTTCTACCAAAAAAGACTGCTAAAAGAGTTAAAAAAACTTCTCCATCAAAAGTATAAACTGTTTGATATGCAAAAACTTATAAACTTTAAAAAAGAGGATATAAACAACATAAAAACTTTTTGGGAGTTTGATGAGATATACACAGCAAAGCTAAATGGATTTAAAAGTGCAAAAGATTACTACCAAAAATGCTCCGCAAAACAGTTTTTAAAAGATATACATGTACCAACTCTCATCATACATGCAGAAGATGACCCGTTTATGAACAAAAAAGTTATACCAAAAAAAGATGAAATTTCAGACTATGTCGAGTTAGAGATACACAAAAACGGTGGACATGTAGGGTTTGTAACCAACAGTTTATTCAGTCCAAACTACTACTTAGATAAACGGGTGGTTGAGTTCTTATTCACACATTGCTCTAAGATGTGAATAACTCAAAAATATTTTTCTATAAGTTATTCACATATTCACAACAAATCTGCTTAAAATCTACCTTGCTGACGACTTTATAAGGTTTTTCGTAAAGCTCAAATTCTAATTCACTTGCATGTAACAAAAGTCTTGAAGCACCACTTAACTCTTCCCTTTTTTTATCATCTAACTCTTTATCCAAAAACCTAACTATATCTTCATCTTTTTGCCCATAGATTGGGTCGCCAACTATTGGATGTTTCACGTGAAACAAATGCACCCTTATCTGGTGTTGCCTACCTGTGTGTGGCATACACTCCACAAGAGTTGTGCTACTATTCTCAAAATAGCACAAGGGTTTAAAAGATGTTTTTGATGGTTTTCCCATCTCATCTACCTTTACAACCATCCTCACAATGGCACTACTATCTTCTGCTCTTAAAAGTGGTTCTTCCACTACCAAATCTTTTTCAAACTTTCCATGAACAAGTGCGAGATATTTTTTTTGCATATCTCGTTCTTGAAACATCATCTTTATATCTCTTTCACTCTGTTTGTTTGTTGCACACAAAACAAGTCCACTTGTTTCTTGGTCTATGCGGTGAGTGATGTTAGCATCTTTTCCAAATTGTGATTTTAACTCATCTATAAGTGAATACTCTGTATGTCTGTTTTGAGGGTGGATTAAAACTCCACTTGGTTTGTCAAAAACTACAAAATCTTTCTCTACAAAAGTTGGTTTTAAACCTTTTGAAACAGGTTCAAACTCTATGAGTTCAAACTCACCTTGAAGCTCATAAGATGACTTTGTTACAGGTTTACCCTCTACATGTAGCCTACCCTTTGCTATCATCCTCTGAGCCTCTTTTTGAGTGTAGCCTAACTCTTTTACAAGGTATAAAAAAGCTCTCATCTTCTCTTTTGCAAACATTTTATTTATAACAAACGGCACCTTTTAACCCTTTTTAATCAACTTTTTTATATAATCAAACATAATTTTAGCATAAAAGTAGGACATAAAATGGTAGATAGATATTCAAGAGAAGAGATGGCATCAAAATGGACTTATCAGGCAAAATATCAAGCTTGGTTAGATGTGGAAAAAGCTGTTGTAAAAGCTTGGGCAAAGCTTGGAAAAATCCCACAAGAGGATGCAGATAAGATTGTAAAAAATGCAGGGTTTGACATAAAAAGGATAGACGAGATAGAAGCTGTAACTCGTCACGACCTTATAGCTTTTACAACAAGTGTTGCTGAAACTCTTGGAGATGAAAGTAGATGGTTTCACTACGGTATGACAAGTTCAGATACTATCGACACTGCTGTGGCACTTCAAATGAAAGATTCTTTGGAGCTAATCATCAAAGATGTTAAGATGGTTATGGAGTCTATAAAAACAAGAGCTATGGAACATAAGATGACTCTTATGGTTGGTAGAAGCCACGGTATCCACGGTGAGCCTATAACATTTGGGTTAGTGTTAGCTGTTTGGTATGATGAGATGGCAAGACATTTGGAAAACTTAGAACAAACTATGGATGTTATAGCTGTTGGTCAAGTTAGTGGTGCTATGGGTAACTTTGCTCATGCTCCATTAGAGC
>CAYNVR010000011.1:17267-17886 GCA_964400715.1 uncultured Sulfurimonas sp. | reverse complement strand
AGTTCTTCTTTTCGCTGAACGAGAATGAGATACTCTTCTTTTAGGTACTGCCATATTGTTTCCTTTTTTTAAATTTTAGTTTTCGTTGCAACTATCACAACTATGATAATCACTCTTAATAAGCTCAATTTCAGAGTTTAAAATCTCTTCTAAATCTGCTACACCATCAAGTGATTCAACGATGTCAAACTCAACATCGTGACCACCATTGTAGATACCATCAGATATAAAAAATTCTACCTCTTCATCAACATTAAGTTTAAATTCTTCTGCACAAACATCACAATCTCTCAAAAGAGAACCGTTTATGTTTGCTTTTAGAAAAATCAGCTTACCAGAATGATACTCTAAATAACCTTTAAAAGTTATTTCGTCAGATTTTATTTCAAAATCTAACGGAGTCTTAGTAACTTTTCTAAGATGAACTCTCATAAAATACTAAGAGATTTCTCTTTCAGAGAAAAAGAAAGCTATCTCAATAGCAGCATTTTCTAACGAATCGCTACCATGAACAGCATTTGCGTCTATATTTTCAGCGAAATCTGCACGGATTGTACCAGCTTCTGCTTCTTTTGGATTAGTAGCACCCATTAGATCACGGTTCTTTTGCATAGCATTT
>CAYNVR010000011.1:0-17257 GCA_964400715.1 uncultured Sulfurimonas sp. | reverse complement strand
TTCACCTTCTAAAACTGAAACAACAACTGGACCACTAATCATAAAATCAACTAAGTCATTGAAAAAAGGTCTTTCAGAGTGAACAGCATAAAATGCTTCTGCATCTGCACGAGAAAGTTGAAGTTTTTTTGTTGCTGCTATTCTAAGTCCGTTGCTCTCAAAACGGTCAAGGATTTTACCTATAACACCCTTAGCAACTGCATCTGGTTTGATTATTGATAGTGTACGTTCCATCAAATCTCCTGTAAAATATAAAATTAGGGTCGCATTATAGCAAAAAAATGATAGATTTTAGTTTAAATGAAAAAGGAATTTAAAAGTTTGGGGAGATACCCCTAAAAATAGGGGTACAAAAAAAGACTATTCTACAACAGGCTCTTTGTTAGCTCTTTGTTCTTCTGTAATATCTTCTCTATGCTCTGGAGAATCACCAATAGCATCCCAAGTGATACAACCCTCAGTTGGACATGCAGTAGCACATGCTGGTTCGTCGTGGTGACCTACACACTCAACACATTTGTCTGCATATACGTAGTAAATTTCTTCACCAGTTGGATTATCATCCTCATCTACAATCGCCTCTACTGGACACTCATCAATACAAGCTCCACAGTTAATACAAGTATCGTTAATAATAACTGACATATTATCTCCTAAATAAAAATTTCGATTAACTATAACACAACATTTTTAAAGATAACTAAAAAATGAGTTTCTTTAAAAAAAATATGTTAAATAGTTACATTTATAAACCAAGATACTCTTTTATAGCATCTGCTTTATCGGTTTTTTCCCAAGTAAAACCGTCCTCTTCACGGCCAAAATGACCATAAGCAGATGTTTTTCTGTATATAGGTTTTAACAAGTCAAGAGATTTTATAATCCCTGCTGGACTTAAATCAAACAGCTCTTTTACACATTCTTCTATCTTAGATTCTTCAACTTTTCCTGTGCCGTGTGTATCTACCATTATGGAAACTGGTTGAACAACACCTATGGCATAAGCAACTTGGATTGTAGCTCTATCACATGCACCACTTGCTACTAAGTTTTTAGCAACCCATCTTGCTGCATAAGCTGCACTTCTATCTACTTTTGTAGGGTCTTTACCACTAAAAGCACCACCACCGTGTGGACAACTTCCACCATAAGTATCTACTATAATCTTACGACCTGTAAGACCAGCATCACCTTGTGGACCACCTATTACAAATTTACCTGTTGGGTTTATGTGAAAAACAGTATCTTCACTCAACATATCTTCTGGGATTACATATTTTATAACCTCATTTATCATATCTTCATGGATTTTTTCCTGAGATACTTCTGGGGCATGTTGAGTTGAGATAACAACTGTTTCAACACTAACTGGTTTATCATCTATGTAGCGAACACTTATCTGAGCTTTACCATCTGGGCGAAGGTATGGAACTATTCCCTCTTTTCTAACTTCTGCTAACCTTTGAGTTAAACGGTGGGCTAAATGGATAGGCAAAGGCATAAGAACATCTGTCTCACGACAAGCATAACCAAACATAAGCCCTTGGTCACCCGCTCCTGTTTCACCACTTGCTTGGTCAACACCTTGGTTAATATCTGGTGATTGTTCACCTATACCATTTAAAACAGCCGCAGCACGATAGTCAAAACCATAAGTTGCATCTGTATATCCAATACTCTGGATAACCTCTCTTGCAATCTCTTGCATAGGGGCATAAGCCGTAGTCTTCAGTTCGCCTGCAATTACACAAAAACCATTAGACACAAGAGTTTCACATGCTACTCTTGCATTTTTATCATTTTCAATAATATAATCCAAAATTGCATCACTGATTTGATCAGCCATCTTATCAGGATGCCCTTCTGTTACAGACTCTGAAGTAAATATATACTCTTTTTGAGTGTTTTTTTCTTCCGTCATCGATTTTCCTTATTGAAATACAGGGTCTCGCCCCATAAATCGTTGGAAGTATATCTAAGAGTTATTAACATTTATATAAAATTATGTTACAATACAAAGAAAAAAGTATATATTTTGGAACAACTCAGAAGAAGATTTCTAACACCATTTAAAAGGATAGAGTTGGCTCATCTTGCTGTGGCATTTATCCTGTTTGTAAATGCTTTGTTTTTTACAAGTGAGATGGTTTCTATTGTTGTTCAACTCATAACTGCTTCTCTTGTTTTACTCCACCATTTTGATGATAAGCAGTTACAACTCTCTATCTCTAAATATTTCAACGAAGTAAACCGTAGCAAAAACTATCAAGAAACTCTGACAGAATCAAATAACAATGCCATCATAGCGATAGATGAAACAAGACAAATCTTGACTTTCAACAAAAAAGCTGAAGAGATTTTTGGTTTTTCAAAAGATGAGATGATAGGCAAAGACAATCTACATCTCATAATGCCTGAGGGTTTTTTCAAAAAACATGACAAAGCATCTGCAAACTTTTTTAAAACAAAAAAATCTATGGGTATTTTAAACAATACTCATGAACTGTTTGGAAAAAGAAAAAATGGTGAAGTTTTTCCCATAAGGATATCTTTTGGAGTAAACAAAGACTCTACCATAGTCATAGCAAACATCTTAGACACATCTGCTGAACAAGAAGCTAAAAATGAACAACTAAGACTCATAAATGAGATAGAAAAAACTCAGATTGAACTCATATCTACACTTGGTGCTGTTATAGAGGGGCGAGATAAAAATACAAAAAATCATGTAGATAGAGTTGCACACTACTCAAAAGAGTTGGCTCTACTTTATGGTTTATCGTTTGATGAAGCAGAAAAGATAAGACTCGCCTCACCTCTGCACGATGTTGGTAAAATAATAATTCCAGATAACATTTTAAACAAACCATCTACACTTACAAATGATGAGTTTGCCATCATTAAAAGAC
This sequence comes from uncultured Sulfurimonas sp., assembly GCA_964400715.1. Classification (GTDB taxonomy): domain Bacteria; phylum Campylobacterota; class Campylobacteria; order Campylobacterales; family Sulfurimonadaceae; genus Sulfurimonas. The sequence continues at coordinate 14,348 of CAYNVR010000011.1, read as the reverse complement.
ATCCAGAAGCGGGATACAATCTACTTAAAAACTCAAAAAGGGAACTCTTTAAAACTGCGGCCATAATAGCTTATGAACATCATGAAAAATACAACGGTAAAGGCTATCCGCGAGGCTTAAAAGGTGAAGATATACACATATACGGTCGTATCACCGCTATCTCTGATGTTTTTGATGCTCTATCAACTGCAAGAGTTTACAAAGAAGCATGGGATGATGAAAAGGTAAAAGCTATACTGAAAGCTGGAAGTGGGGAAGAGTTCGACCCTGTTCTTGTAGAACTTTTTTTAAAACACTACGACAAATTTGTTGCTATTAAAAACAGCTTTATTTAAAAATCTAACTTTACATGTAGCATATATTGTTAATCAATTTTAGCTAAAATTACAAAATAAAAAATAAAAGGATATTTTATGTTAGTAACAAACCCAGCTCCAGATTTTTGTGCAACTGCTGTTTTAGCAGATGGTCAAATCGTAGAAAATTTTAAACTTAGCGAAAACTATGGCGAAAAAGGTACAGTTGTATTTTTCTATCCACTAGACTTTACTTTTGTATGTCCATCTGAGATTATCGCTTTTTCTCACAGATATGAAGAGTTCCAAAAAAGAGGTGTAAATGTTATAGGTGTTTCTGTTGATAGCCAATTCTCACACTTTGCTTGGAGAGAAACTCCTGTAAATAAAGGTGGTATAGGTCGCATAAACTTCCCACTTGTAGCAGATATCACTAAAAATATAGCTCGTGATTATGATGTATTATTAAACGATGCTGTTGCACTTCGTGGTTCATTTTTGATTGATAACAAAGGTATAGTTCGTCATGCAGTTGTAAATGACTTACCACTTGGTAGAAATGTTGATGAGATGTTAAGAATGATAGATGCTCAACAATTTACAGATGAGTTTGGTGAAGTTTGTCCAGCTGGTTGGCAAAAAGGTGATGAAGGTATGAAAGCTGACACTGATGGTGTTGCTGAGTATCTTGCAAAACACGAAGAAGAACTTTAATCCTAAATACTACACATTTAGTGTGTAGTATTTAAAAGTTATATTTAATAACTACCTCATACAAATCTTCATTTGAATTATGCTCATATTTTAAAGTAAATAGTTTGTTTTTTATTCTTTTTGTTACAAAAATATCATTTTTCATAAAAATATTATTTCCATATAATTTATATTCAGCATTAACACCAATTTTTAAATTTTGTTTTAAATAACTAAAAACATTTATTTCTGGGTTTATATAAAACTCTTCATTATCAAAACCTAAATTTCCAAAAGAAGATATTAAAAGTTGATGATACTTTACAGTTTTACCAATTCCAACTTCTAAATTTACTTTTAATTCTTTATCTCTATTCTTTTGGTTTAATCCTAAATAAATTGACCAACTAGGTTGTTTATAAAACTCAAATTGAGTAACCAATGATTTCATATCAATAAAATCCAAATTTAATAAATTAACTCTATTTTTATCTATTAATAAATTAAAAGAAAAAGTTTTTATTTCTGATTGTTGTAATTCATTTTGTTGAATATCTTCTAAATCAATAAATAATGGACGATAAGTAAATAGTAATTTAGAATTAAGTACACCAATTCCTAAATTAGTTGGTTGTACTTTTGAAAGTGGGTCTAGGTTTTTATCTTTTATAATTGTACTTTTATATGATTGCTTCATAATATTATCATAATTCCTAAACCATATGTGAAATCTCCTAAAATAAAATATTGTATATTTAACAAGAGCTTCCTTAACAATATTTGGACAACTATCATCTATATCTTTTTTTGTACTTATTATTTCATAAAATATTTTTTTCTCTCTTTTATTCATATGATTAATTAAATAATTAAGTTCATTTAATATAGGTGTTCTTTTAGAATACGAAGTTATGTTATTTTTATATTGTTTTAGTGTGTCTATTGGTAAATAATAAATTGATTTACTTGATTTTATATTTGATACTATACTTAATAAATCAGATGTTTGTGTTGCACAATTTTCATTTAAAAAATAATATTTAAATGTTGCTTTTCTTAACTCAAAAAGATGATAAATTAAAAATTTTATATCTTTTTTTGTAAAATTCAAAGAATATATATAAATATATCTCTGTTCTAAAATATTATAATCATAAATTTTTTTAAAAAAAGGCTCCCTAATAAAATAACCCTTATATTTTCCATTAAAACCTTTATATGAATATTTAAAAAATCCATCATTTACATTTGTTTTTGCTGCATAATGAACAGCATCTCCCAATTTTATATCTTCATTATTTTTACTAAATAACAACATTATATGCCCAAATGCTGATGATGGAGAATTTGTGTGTTCAGATGTAAATACTAAACTAATTTTATCTTGTTTAAAAGAATTTAAAAAGTTAGTTAATACTGCACAATTGTTAAGATTAAAATTTGGTATATTAAAATTATTATTTTTTAAATAAATATATCTTGCTGGATAATTACAAGCAACCATTTGACCATCTTTTGAATTTAAAAGTTTTAAAGTTGCCCTTAACTCCTCATCAGTAGTAGCTAATATATTTTGTGACAAATAAAATTCTTTTGAAATTATTTTATTATGACCATTATCTATATGTAATAATTTTGACCAAGTATCGGCATATATATTTACAACTAAAAATATACTAATAATCACCTTTTTCATTAAATTTCCCAATGTTTAATTTTAAGTATATTTTAATATATAAGTATATATAATTTCCTGAAATTTTGATTAAAAGGGTAAAAATGAAAAAAATTTTACTAGGTTTAGTTGCATTAAGTACTCTAAGTTTTGGTAGTGCAACAATTGCGAGTGGTACTTCTCAAACTGTATCTTTTAACTCTTCACCAGATGGTGCTTCTGTATTAGTTGACGGTCAAATGAAATGTAAAACACCTTGTAGTGTTTCTTTAAAAAAGAATAAATATAGTAATATTACTTTTACAAAAGAAGGATATGAACCTAAAAATGTTCCATTAACAAAATCTTATGATGGTATTGCACTTTTAAATATTTTTTGGGATTTAAGTACAACAGATATGATTACTGGTGCAGCTTATGAATATGCTCCAAATAGTTATATGGTAGAGCTTAAAAAAAAGTAATATCTTACAATTTTGACAATAAATTTTTAAATAAAAATTTATTGTCAAATCTTAGGTCTTTTGTAATGATTAATTTTCAAGAATTAAAACTTGAATATAAGAATCATTATATTACATCCACAGAAACTAAAAACTTTTCTAATCTTCTATCAGAATATAGGAATATAAAATATAAAATAGCTCTAAATATTGTTAAACAAAAGATTGCTATTTTTAATAATCCTATATTTTTTCTTAAATCAATTTTAAAAGATAAACCAAAAATATAAAAAAACAACTATCACACCTCCACATAATCCAACTCCAACCCCTTGGATGTCATCTTAAAACCTTCCACTTTTATTTTTCCATTGTGTATATCTCTGTGGTGTTTTTTACAAAGTGGTAGTAGGTTGTGTTTGTGGTTTTTGTGAAAATGCCCTATAAATCCTGAGTTGTTGGCTGTGGATTTCTCTTTTATGTGGTGAACATCTTCGGCTGGGTTGTTGCAAAGGACACATTTTGTGAGGTATAACTCTTTGTTGTATTTGCTTTTTTTTCTTTTTACAAGCAGTTCAAGTTCATCAAAATCGTTGGCAAGTTTTTTCCTTATCTTATTTGCCATAGATAAAAATTCGCTATCCATATGTAAAGATTTTGCAAACTCCAAACCATATATGCTACTACCACTTCCAGCTTGTAGCACTCTGTTAAAAACAAGTTTGTCATCACCCTCATCATACTCAACACTTAGGTGTAAGTTTACTACATTTTTGAGCTTTGTTATCTCCTCCATTGTTGATAGTTGGTGAAGATGGGTCGCAAACAAAAACAGACACCTTATATCTGAAAGTTTTTTAATGGCAGATGCCACTATCGCCACACCCGAGAGTGTCTCTGTTCCGTGGCTTATCTCATCTCCCAAAACAAGTGAGTGTGTTGAAGCTCTGTTAAATATATTTTTTAACTCCAACATCTCAACAGCAAATGTTGAAAGCCCTTTTGCGAGGTTGTCTTTTGAGACTATCCTTGTAAAAAGTGAGTCAAATATCCCAAACTTCATAGCCGAAGCACTCACAAAAAAACCACTCTGAGCCATAAGCACTGCTATACCTATGCTTTTCATAAGTGAGCTTTTTCCACTTGAATTTATCCCATACAACAAAACACCATTTACCTCTGAGGCACCCTCCAACATAACAGTTTTTGGGTATGGCATATCTAAGTATTCGCGACTGCCCATCACTATGTCATTTGGGACATAAAGTCCACTACTTTCTTGTATCTCTATGAGTGGGTGTCTAAGCCCCATAAGTTGCATAAAATTTTCATCTTTTTTTGTATCTATTATCATAGGTCTTGCATGGTTATACATCTTTGCAACCTTTGCAGAGCTAACAGCTACATCGAGGTCTGCCACATAGGCTATGACCCTATCAAAAAGTAGTGAGTATCTTCTTTCATAAACACTTTGTAAGTAGATAAACTTCTCTTTTACAAGTGAGATGATTTTTCGTTTGTTTTTCATAAGCTTATCTGACAACTCATCTATGAGTGGTGATGTTATCTTTACACTGTTTGTAAGTTTTTTTACAACAAACCCCTCAAATTTCTCTCTAAACTCACCCTCTATCATGGAAAAACGGTTTTTACTAAGAGATATATAGTAACCCTCCCGCTCCAACAAACCAAGAGATACTGTGCTCAAACCATTTTTTACATTTATCAGTAAAGCTTCTATCTTGTAAACTATCTCATTTAAACTCTCCATCATAGAGTCGTTTTCACGAGTTAGACCATCTATGGTTTCATCTACTCCATACATCAAAAAGTTTTCATCAACCGTAGCATTTGTAAAACGGCGAGACACATCTAAATCTATGCTTTTTAGTATGTCATTTAAAAACTCATCTACCTCTTTTTCATAAAAAGTTGCTTTTTGGATTTTATACCTCTTAACATAGTTCATAAGCTCTTTTACACTCTGCATGGAGTCATACATGTGGTTTACTTCAAACGGGTGAAGTCGTGAAAGTTTTAGTCTTCTTGCCAACCTTTGTATGTCATAAATCCCCCTCATAACTTCATCAAGATACCTTACATGTGAAGATGTTTTTTCTATAAAATCATATCTTCTTTTTAGCTCTTGTTTATCTATAATGGGGTTTAAAAGCCTCTCTTTTAAGAGTCTTCTACCTATCGCAGTTGAGCTTTTGTCCAACATTTTTAAAAGTGTAAACTCTTTTACATCTTTTGATATAACCCCCATCTGTTCCAAAGCATTGTTACCCAGATACATAAACCGTCTGTTGTCTATAAACTTTGGAGCAGAGAGTTTTTGCACTATGTAGTAGTCGTGTTCTATGACAAAGTCTATGAGTATAGCCAAAGACTCTGTTATCATGGGACTTCTCTCCAAGTCCATATGCTCTATGGGGGATAGTAACGACTTTATCTCATAAACCTCTTTAAAAAGCTCATTTTGAAAATCTATCTTAAACCGTTTGTTGTTTATGCTGTAATGGTAATGCTCTGAGATTTCAAGATAGTGGATAATATGTTTTTGGTCATCAACACCATCAAGAAAAGTTATAACAACTTCACTTGTTCTGTAAATGTTTAAAAGGTTAAAAACCTCATCAAGTGCATATGAGCTATCTTCACTTGTTGAGTGTGTTTCATACAACCAAGTTTTACCCGTAGTTACATCTATGGCAGAGTAACCAACTGAGTATGTGTCGTTATATTTGTCTATAAGTATGGAAACTATGTAGTTGTCATCATTGTCTATAATATGGTCAAAATTTGTCCCCGGAGAGATTATCTGCGAGATATATCTGCTTATGTTTGGTGGAGTCCCTTTTTGTTTTACAACTATGATGGTGTATTTTTGCTCTTGAATGAGTCTGTTTAGATACCTTTCAAAAGAAACAGCAGGAACACCAGCAAGTAGCGGGTTTTTGTAGGAGTTTTCCAAAATGTTTTTGTTTTTCTTAGTTAGTTGAATGTTTAAAAGCTCAGCTATCTCTTTTGCTTTTCCTATCTGCTCTTCATCATTGTTTACTTCATAAACCTCAAAAAATGTTCCTATCTCCATAAATACGACACTGTTGTGTCCATATTTGTTCTCAAAGTATTGTTGAAGCTCAAAATATGTCTGAGTTAAAAGTTTATCTTTTGCTTGTAGTATGTTTTCTATCTCTGTTATGTGCATATAAAATTATAACATAAGAAACTATTGACTATAATTTCAATAAAAAAAGGATAGATTATGTTTGGAAGAACACAACTAAAAACTTACGACTTAACACAAGAAGAGTTAAACAAACTACAATGGGCTAAAATCTCTACAAACAAAGGTGATATGTGGGTAAAACTATACCCAGAAGAAACACCAAACACAGTAGCAAACTTTGCTCACTTAGCACAAACAGGATTTTACAACAACCTAAACTTCCACCGTGTAATCCCTGGTTTTATGGCACAGGGTGGTTGTCCACACGGAACAGGAACAGGTGGTCCAGAGTGGGCGATAGCTTGTGAAACAGACAAAAATACTCACAAACATGTAAAAGGGACTATCTCTATGGCTCATGCTGGACCAAACACAGGTGGTAGCCAGTTTTTCATCTGTTTTGTGCCTTGTCCACACTTAGATGGTGTTCACACTGTTTTTGGTGGGATAGAAGATGATGAAAGTATGGCTGTTTTAGATACTATCGAGATGCAAGATGAGATTAAATCGATAGAGATTTTTGAAACAAAATAATCTATGCTTGTTCACATCTGTTGCAGTGTAGATTCACACTTTTTTTTACAAAACCTAAAACGAGATTTTCCAGATGAAAATCTCATAGGTTTTTTCTACGACCCAAATATCCACCCATATTCAGAATATAAACTAAGATACCTTGATGTTTTAAGAAGCTGTAAAAAGTTAGGCATTCCACTCATAGAAGGTGAGTATGACTACCTTAGCTGGTTAGGGGCTGTAAAAGGGCTTGAAAATGAACCAGAAAAGGGTAAAAGGTGTGAAGTGTGTTTTGAAAAAAGGTTTTTGGTAAGTGCAAAAAAAGCTCTTGAACTTGGTGAGAAAAAAATCACAACCACACTACTTGTAAGCCCACTAAAATCTCAACAACAACTAAAAAAAGTGGGAGATGAGTTTTACAAAAAGTTTGGGGTGGAGTTTGTTGGGGTAGATTATAGAAGTGGTGGTGGAACTCAACAACAAAGCCTTGTTACAAAACAAGAACAACTTTACAGACAAGACTACTGTGGGTGTATATTTGGTCTAACCATACAAAGAGAGGCACAAGAAAAACTCTTAGATGAGATGTTCTCACCCATCTCAAATCAAACCCTACCAGCTTCGATAGAACAAAGGTTAGAACTTTATGAAAAAAGGGTAAAACTTGAAGAAGATGGCAAAGAGTATAAGATAGTAAAAGAGAAGTTTCTAAACTACCGCCAGTTTAGTCTGCAAGTGCTACAAAACAAAACAACAAACATACCAGCCTATGCCCTTGCTTACTCAACATTACCAAGGAAGAAAACACAAGGCAGAGTTGAGTTTGAACAAAACAACATACACTACTTTAACAGAGATGAGATTATGTTTTTAAGTTTAGAGCATTTCAACACCCTCGCAGATACAAACTACAAAGATGTAAAACAGCTCATATTTAACCCACCATCTTTTGAAGATGAGTTAAACATAAGAACCAACATAACAAACAACCCCTACAACCTCTCCCCTATCATAATTTTAGAGCAGATTATACAAACAAAACTAACCATTTTGCTTGATGCTGTATGTTATGAAGATACAAAAGAGGTTATAAAAGTTTAGATTAAGATTTGTTGGTTATAATTCCAACCAACAAACTTAAACATTCCGGATTAGCTCAGCGGTAGAGTAGATGACTGTTAATCATTTGGTCACTGGTTCGAATCCAGTATCCGGAGCCACTTTATAATGCTCCTAACAATCAAAACAATTTTTCTAATAATTTAATTTCATCTTCACCTGTTACCCTATGCCACATTTTTTTAATATTCAAGACATAATACCATTAAATTTTAGGCTATTATATTACTAAGTTTTAATTACTGTTAAACAAAATTTTTTCTTTTCCGATTTACCTCAAAAGGAATTATGATGTCAGCACAACATATTGAAGAGAAAAAAGAGAAAGTAAACTATAATGCAAATGAGATAGTATTTTCCCGTGAATGGGAAAAATACAGAGGTGAAGATTACTGGGAGTACAGAAAAAACTGGATAAAATACCCAAATGAAAAAATAGTGCCAGATTTTCCTCTAAACCTTGACATAGAGACAACAGATTTGTGTAACCTAAAATGCCCAATGTGTGCTAGAACTATAAAAGATGCAGACAAAAATAACCATCTTGTAAAAAGTCGCTATATAGACAAAGAGGCTTACATAGACATTATAGACCAAGCGGTTGAAAATGGGGTAAAGGCTATAAAGTTGCAGTATCTAGGTGAGCCTTTGATGCACAAAGATGTGGTTTTTCAAGTGGAGTATGCTAAGAAAAAAGGTATCATTGATGTTATGTTTAACACAAATGCTGTGTTACTCACACCAGAACTTGGAGCTAAACTTTTAGAAGCGGGGATAGATAAAGTCTTTATATCTTTTGATGCGGTAAATCCTAAACTTTATGCTCAACAAAGAGTTGGAACAACTATGGGAAAAGTTATAGACAACATCTATGCTTTTATACAACAAAGGGACAAATTTTACCCACAAACACACATAAGACTCTCTATGGTGATGTATGATGACCCCATCTGGCAAAAGCAGTTTGAGGCTATGAAAGTTATGTGGGACGGACTTGTAGATGCTCTTGGTTATGGAGTTTTTAACGAAAGAAATCCAGACAAAAAACACGAATACGATAAAGTTGATGGGTTTGCTTGTGAACAACTTTTCCAAAGGATGTTTTTAAAATGCAACGGAAATGTAACAGTTTGTTGTGTAGATGATGAAGATGAGTATGTAGTTGGTAACTGGAAAGAGCAAAAACTCATAGATATTTGGAACTCTCCAAAATACAAAGCGATAAGAGAGGCCCATAAAAACAACAACTACTATGATATTAAAATGTGTAGAAAATGTTTTTTACCTCCACTTTATAAAAAAACTTACTGTGAAAGTGCTAAATAAAATTTTTCCATTAGTTTAGTATTTACACCCATTTTTTTACCCTCTTTTACAACATATCCACAGAGTGTTTCAAGCTCTGTTGGTTTTGAGTCTTGAAAATCTTTATGCATAGATGTAGATGAGTCGTAAGGGATATTTGAAGCTACATGTAGAGATTTTTCAATCTCTTGTGTTATGTCTAAACCCTTTTTTGAAGCAACTTCTGCTATGGTTTGTAAAACTTGTTTTGCTTTATCTTTGTGATGTTCATATACATACCCAATACTTTTGTCATAGTAGCTTGTCAATGTAGCAAAAGCAGATATAAATATAAATTTCTTCCAGAGAGCTTCTTCAATGTTTTTTGGCATTTTAAATCGTAGTTCTGCTTTTTGAAAAATAGTTTCTAAAACTTTGTTTTCTCCAAAAACAGCTGTAAAAACTTTACCTTTTTTTCTGATAACACCTGCTTCTTTTATGTGTGAAAGTATATATATGCAACCATCTACAACAGTACATGTAGAGAGTTTTCTTAAAACATCCCCATTGTTTACACCATTTGAAAATGAGATAATGATACTATTTTTATGTAGATTGTTTTTTATGAGTTTGTAGCTTTTTTCTAAATCGTAACTCTTGACACAAAATAAGACTACATCAAATTTTTCATCTGTTGTACCAAGTTCTTGTGCTTTACATGTAACACTCCAACTCTTTGTATCTTCTTCTATTTTTAGTGGCTTTTTTTGTAGTGTTTTTAGATGTTCACCCCTTGCAAAACCAACAACATCTAAACCAGCTTTTACAAACTTTGCATAAAGGTAACCACCAACTCCACCAAGACCAACTATCGCTATTTTTTTATCCATACAAAATTGTACTATTTAATTTTTAAAAATAGCTACAAAATTGTGAAGATGGAGGTTTTTTAGATTATAATTGCACTTATGGATAGAATTAAAAATATAAACAAAGGTGTAAAGTATATGCTCTTTGCATCTTTTACATTTGCTGTTATGGGTGCTTTTGCAAAGTTGGCGAGTCAGAGTATGAGTTCGTTGGAAGTTGTTTTTTTTAGAAACATTTTTGGGGTAGCTATACTTGTTTATACCATCTATAAAAACCCTATGAAACACATAGGTGGGAAGCCATTTTTACTTTTGTTTCGCGGGAGTATGGGGTTTGTAGCACTTTTGGCATACTTTTATAATATAGCTCACATACCACTTGGAGATGCTGTTACTTTTTCTAAAACAGCTCCCATATTTACAGCTATATTTGCTTGGCTTTTTTTAGATGAGAGGTTAAAACCATCTGCTTGGATAGCAGTTTTTATGGGGTTTGTTGGGATAGTTCTCATCACAAATCCAACAGGTTTTAGTTTTAGCAAATATGATTTACTTGGTATTTTTAGTGGAGTTGGTGCTGCTTTGGCATACACAAGTGTAAGGGAACTTAGAAAGTTTTACGATACAAGAGCGATAGTTTTATCTTTTACACTCATAGGAACCATAGGGCCAATAGTGTTGTTTTTTGTATCTGAGTATTTTTATATATCTTCACTTGATTTTATGATGGGGGAGTTTGTAGTTCCATCGGGCATTGTGTGGGTTTATATAGTTGGGCTTGGAGTTTTGGGAACTTTGTCTCAATACTTTATGACAAAAGCTTATGGTGAAACAAAAGCTGGTATAGTTGGAGCAGTTAGTTACACAAACATTGTATTTGCCATTTTAGTTGGTGTTATGCTTGGGGATTCTTTGCCAGATTTGAAAACAAGTTTTGGGATACTGCTTATAGTTTTAGCGGGGATAATGGTTGCAAGGGGTAGATAGATTTGGCTTAATATAAGCCAAATCTACCATCGTTTCTTTTGTAAAGAACGCGAGTTTTTTGTTCGTTATCTAAGAAGATTTCAAACATTTTATCACTCTCTTTTAACTCTTGAAGAACATCTTCAACTTCACGAGGTTTATAAAGTTCCAACTCTACTGGAACTATCTCATCTTCAAGTTTTTCCTCTTCTGTTTTTACATCTACAATCTCTGCTTTTGCTTGGTTAAGACCAACTTTTTTGTGGTCAACCTCTCTGTCGTGGATACGGCGAAGAGCTTTACTTGCTCTATCTGTTGCTATGTCGATAGCTGCATAAAGGTCCATATCGTTTTGTTTAATGATTACAGAATTTTTATGTGCAAGATTTAAAACAAACTCAACTACTGAATGTTCTTTGCCTTTTTTGCTTTGTGTAGAAACTATAACATTTGCAGAAACTATTTCAACATTAAATTTTGTAAGTGTTTCAATAGATGATGTAACGTGAGCTTTGATTGCATCTGTTAGCTCTATATTTCTTCCTGTGATAGATATATTCATAATAAATCCTTTTTTATTTTTTTTAACACAAAACATTATAGCATTAAAAGTTAAAGTTTTTGTATAGTTCTTCTAAAATATCTTATAGGTTCACTACTAACTGTCTCATCAGTGACACTTACAGTAACATCTAAGAGGACAGAACCGTTTTGTTCATCTGTTTGTATATCTATGTATTGGTTACTACTATCTGAACAAACACTACCTTTGTAAACATATTTCATAGTTATATTTATGTCAAATATGCCATTGTCATCGTCATCATCAAAAGGGTCTTTTTTCATATTTATAGATGTTATCTCACAAGGGTCACTTTGAGAGATTTTAAGCAGGGCAAACTCTGTTGCACTTTTAGAGAGTAGTACAGCTTGTTCGTACAAAAATGTGTTTGTTGTTCTTTTAGCAGTTACTGCTGTCATAGAAAGAGATATAGCCATAATAGTCGCCATAATAACTATAACAGTTATAGCCATAATCATAGCAAACCCGTTTTTGTTTTGTTTATGTTTTAGAAAATAGTTTTTTCTTTGCATATTGAATACTCCTCGCTCTCTATTAGGTCACTGTGTACACATATTTGAATTTTTACAACTCCACCTATGGCTATAAATCTAAATGTATCTACATTTTCCATGAGAACAACTTTTTTTGCATCATCTTTGTAGTATTCACCTTCCCACGGTTGGTAATCATAGTAAAATGTGAGGTTCCCATCTTTTAGTTCAAATGCATTTGCAGTCCAAGATATTTGGTAGTATTCATAAACATCAACCCCACTAAAACCATCTGCACTTGTATCGTCTTCAAAATATGAAACATTGTCATCTGAATGTTTGATTGGGTGCATAGTATGGTTTTGGTCATCTATGGCTACTCCATTCCAGCCATAACCATCTATATCACTATCTCCACCAACAAAGTATATGGCACAGTCTTCAAAAGTAGTATTGCCTTCTGATAGTGTGTCTATGTAATTATTTATGGCAGATGTATTTGTTTCTGGTGATACAAGGGTTGTTTTGTTACTTTCATCTAGGTCTATAATTTTGCTGTAATGTGCTTTAAACTCAGAACCATTCCAAGAACCTTTTAAATTGTCGATATCACTATTGACCCATTCAAGAGTGATATAGTCTTTTGAAGTATCTGCATTTGCAAGTGCTGTATAGTTAGACTTGTTGCTATCATCTTGTCTAACAATAATTGAGTCTCTAATTCTAAATTGTAGTCTATTTGCTACAAACTCTACGGCTGTTTCACTTTCATTCATAAGTTTATTATGTATAGATGAATGCATATAGTTTCTATATGCCTGTACTAAAAACTCCACACCAAATTTTGAAATTATCCCCATAATCACTATAACTATGATTAGTTCGAGCATAGTAAAAGCTTTTTTTCTCAACATAATTAAAACTCTCTTTTTATATAATCAACTTCACCAATGTTAGAACTATATGTACTTAGTGTAGTTATAAGTTCACCATCTTTGTTTTTAACTTTGATAACTATTTTCTTTATATTGTGAGTAGAACTATCTTCCTCTTTTGTTGAATCATCACCAACTTCACCTGTAAATCCTGCATAACTAACATTTATCTCACTGTCGTAGTCTGTTTTATACCCTGTTGCAGTTGTGGCATCACCTTCATACATTGTAGCTGTATCTTGTATTGTATCATCTAAATCATCATCATCATTTGGGTCACTTGAATTTTCATCTGTTTCGTTACTTGCATTGTTTGCAAAATCTGATTCATCTGTTGGTCTTAAATCTTTATCATTTAAACATCTTCTATGATATTGTTGAAAGATATGTCCAGGTCTTAGTTTTGTTGTTTCATTGCAGTCACTACTAGATACCCAAACAACTTTTGAAGTAGAGACGTTTTCCTCTTGTGAGTTTTCATCCCATCTGTAAGTAGCAACTTGATTTAGTTGGGCAGACGCGGCAAAAATAGCTTCTTGCACAAGGTTCGTTTCTTCACCTTTTGATGTTGCATCATTCATTGTTGGTAGAGAAACAACAGTCAATGCAATAATAACTATTGCAAACACAAGTTCAATAAGTGAAAAACCTTTTCTTGCTACCACGGATGCTCCTATTTAAACAATCTTATTGTAACAATTTATCATAAACTTAATTAAGGCTATATAAAATTAATTAAAAATAGTATTTATGGTAAAATACTCTACATGTATAACTATAAGGAAAAAAATGGCAACACAAAAAGCATATAAACTTTTGGCAATTCAAGAGGGTATATCTAACTCACAAGCAAAGTCTATGATAGACAGAGGACTTGTATATGTTGGTAACAAAAAGGTGATGATAGCTCGTGGTGAGATAGATGAGAGAACAGTTTTTAGAGTGACAAAAGTGGAAAAACCAAAGATTATTTTTGAAAATGATGATTTGGTTGTTGTAGATAAACCACCATTTGTAAACTCAGATGAGATTGAAAGACAGTTTAAAGGGGCAAAGCTTCTACACAGACTTGACCGTGAAACAAGTGGTGTTTTGATGCTTGTTAAAAATGAAGATTTTAGAGTAAAAGCTATAAAAGAGTTTGCACAAGATAGAGTTTACAAAGAGTATATAGCTTGGCTTGAAGGTGTTATGACAGAGGCGGTTGAGGTAGATAAACCGATACTCACTACAAAGAAAAACAACAAAGCATACTCAAATG
>CAYNVR010000010.1:0-19036 GCA_964400715.1 uncultured Sulfurimonas sp. | reverse complement strand
TGGAGACCAAGCACCACCAGCATTTGCAGCTACAACGATATTTATAGCACCTGGTACTAAAAATGGAATATTTCTCTTATCTATCGTAAATAAAACAGTAGAAAGGATAAGTGCAGTTGTCAAGTTATCTGCAACAGGAGAGATAAAAAATGCTAAAAGACCAGTTAACCAAAAAAGTTTTTTATATGTATAACCTTTTGATACTAGCTTATACTTCATAAGATCAAAAACACCTCTTTCAATAAGTGTTTCAATAAATGTCATAGCAACAAGTAAAAAGAAGAATATCTCAGCTATTTCTAAAATTAAATGTTCCAACTCTGTGTGTAACGGATCAGGATCCATACCATTTATAGCAAAATAAATCCCAACTAACATAAACATAAATGTACCAGCAAAAAGTGCAGGTTTTGCTTTGTTTACCTCGTATTGTTCCTCTGTTGCTATAAAATAATAAGCTACTACAAAAACTGCTAAACTTAACCAACCTACCCATGTTGTGGCAAGATTAACATCTGTTGCAGCATGACTTGCGACATTTACAACATTTTCAACTACTGAACCATGTTCCATCATTTCTCCTCAATTATTGTGTGAACTCCAACCGATTTATCTCGTGCCAAAGCACTAAGAACCATCTTTTTAGCTGTAAGTAAACGAAATTTTAAAAGTTTACCAATTTTTTCATTTAAAAGAGCATTAATTTGCTCTAATGCTTCATTTAATCCACTTTTTGTCCTAACAATAGACACTTTTTCCCACATTATCTCCCTTAAAAGCTCTTTTTTTGCTTTGTCCTCTTTGTAGCTCATCACCTCATCTACAACATCAAACTCTACAAACTCATCATCTTGTTTTTTTGAGAGTATATCTTCAACAGCTCTTGCACTAAAAACAAGCCCCTCTAAAAGTGAGTTGGAAGCCAAACGGTTTGCTCCATGAACTTTTGTAGAAGCAACCTCCCCCACAACATAAAGATTTTTCACACTTGGCACTCTTCCATACAAATCACTCTTTATCCCACCTATGGCATAGTGAAAAGCGGGAGATATAGGCACCCTTTGTTCTGGCACTTCATACCCCAAAACTCTCAAATTTTTATATATGTTTGGAAATCTATTTGCAAAATATATGTGGTCAAAAGATTTAAAACTCAGATAAACCTGAGTATTATTTTTTTTACTATAATCATATATGGCTTTACTCACAATATCTCTTGAAGCGAGTTCCCCGCGAGAATCATAGTCAAACAAAAATCTTCTACCACTTTCATCTTCCACATAAGCACCCTCACCCCTCAAAGCCTCTGTTAAAAGCATCTTTTGGGCATTGTCACTATCTACATAGACAGTTGGGTGAAACTGCATCATCTCCATATTTTCAAGCTCTATCCCTTTTAAAACACAAAGACCCTGCATATCTGCACTGATAGTTGGAGCATTTGTATGGTAACGGTAGAGTGAACCAACCCCACCACTGGCGATGATGACATCTTTTGCGTAGATGTTTCTAAGCTCTCTGTTTTCAAGCACAGTTACACCATAACATCTACCATCTTTTATGAGCAAGTCAACAACCCTAGCATTTCCAAGCATAGGGTGTGTGTTTTGAGAGAGTAAAAAGTAGTGCATATAGCGACCTGTTGCATCGCCACCAGCATGTAAAATCCTCTCTCTTGAATGGGCAGCCTCTTTTGTGTAAAGGAGGTTTCCATCTTTGTCTTTGTCAAATTCAAACCCTTTTTCTATGAGTTCATCTATAACTTTTTTAGAATTTTGACTCAAAACATCAACCGCTTCTTTGCTACAAAGCCCATCACCAGCATTTAGGGTGTCTTCTACATGTAGAGGTATATCTTCCTCATCAACAGCCAAAGCAACACCACCTTGTGCATAAAAACTGTTACATTTAAAAGTCTCTCTTTTGTTTATGATGAGAACTTTTTTCTCTTTTGGCAACTTCATACCCGCATAAAGTCCAGCTACACCTGAGCCAATAATTATTACATCATACTGCATTACTCACAACTTTCTTCTGTTTGGTTTATATCTACTTTTTTTATATCTACTTTTTTTATACCTATCTTTACATTTTCATCTACATCTTCTGAGTAAAACGGTGAAGCTTTGTAGCCACAACCACTCAAACCAAGCAAAAAACTTGCTATAATAACACTATGAAAAATGCCTCTGAGATTATAAAATCTATCCAAAATCAACCCCAATTCTCAAAACTTTCACACTACAAGTGTATAGCAAAAGTCAAATCTTTATTTTCACCACCACTGCAAAATATGGTAAAATCAGCATACATAAAAAACTCTACACTTTTTTTTATACTAATCCACCCAGCGGGTAAACAAGAGTTTGATAATAGTATAAATAGCATTAAAACTGTTTTAAACCACTATATGCCAGAGGAATGTAGTGGAGTTTTTGAAGATATAAAAGCATTTGTAACACACTCTCCACCCATAAAAAAAGAGCAACACAAAATCATACATGTAAAGTATAAAGAACGCTCAGATGGAGAGTTTGAACTAAAAGTAAAAGATGAAAAACTTTTAGAGATTTTCAAATCTATACAAAAGAGCATAAAATGCAACTTGAAAAAGCACTAAAACAACTCCCACAAAGTGCTGGGGTTTACCAGTATTTTGACAAAGACCAAAAACTGCTCTATGTTGGAAAAGCAAAAAATCTCTCAAAAAGGGTAAGGAGCTATTTTAGTTTTACACCCACACTAAGACCTAACCCTAAAAACTCCATACGGATAACAAAGATGATAGAACAAGCTGAGTTTTTAGAGTATATAGTTGTAAATAGTGAACACGATGCTCTCATTTTGGAAAACTCCCTCATAAAACAGCTAAATCCAAAATACAACATACTCCTAAGAGATGACAAAACATACCCCTACATCTTCATAGACAACTCCCAACCATACCCAAGAGTTGAGATAACAAGAAAAGTTTTGCCATCAAAAAACATCACATATTTTGGACCCTACTCTGTTGGTGCAAAAGATATTGTGGACTCTGTTTATGAGCTTTGTAAACTTGTTCAAAAAAAATCGTGCCTCAAATCAAAACAAGCCTGTCTTTACTACCAGATAGACAAATGTTTTGCTCCGTGTGAACTACATGTAGAAAAAAATGTTTATGAAAAAGAGCTAAACAAAGCTATAAAACTTATAAAAAACAAAAAAATTCTCATAAAAGAGCTTGAAAAAAAGATGCTTTTTTATGCTCAAAATCTACGATTTGAAGAGGCAAAAGAGTTAAGAGACCGCATAGAAAAAATCTCAAAATCTCAACTACACACAGAGATAGACCTCGCTACCAAAGAGAACTTGGACATATTTGTCCTTCATCATGAACAAAACAGAGCAGTTGTTGTAAAGATGTTTTTAAGAGATGGGAAAATTATCTCATCATCTCACACATTTTTACACCTCCACAACGGTTTTGATGAAGATGAAATCTACAAAAGAGCGATAGTTGAGTTTTACAAAAACACCCAACCACCCATCACTCCAACCATACTAACAGAAAAAAAGTTTGAAGATATAGAAGCTGTAACTGAGTATGTATCTGAGATTTTTAACAAAAAAATCACCATAACAACCCCATCAAGAGGGAAGAAAAAACAGCTCATAGAGTTAGCAAAACTCAATGCAAAAGAGCTTTTGAAAAAAGACAAAAAATCTAACTTTATGCAAACACAAAAAGATGTAAAAGAGCTTTTTAAACTTGAAAAACTACCAAACAGAGTTGAAGTTTTTGACAACTCACATATGTTTGGAGTAGCAACTGTTGGAGCTATGGCTGTTTGGGAAAATGGTAGTTTTATAAAAAAAGATTATAGAACCTACCACCTACATGCAAGAGATGAATACTCACAGATGAAAGAGCTACTTTCAAGAAGAGTTGAGAGTTTTTCCAAAAACCCACCACCAGATTTGTGGGTGCTTGATGGTGGAGACACACTCCTAAAACTCGCTATTGATATACTATCTTCAAACGGTGTAAGCTTAGATGTCATAGCTATTTCAAAAGAAAAAATTGATGCAAAAGCACACAGAGCAAAGGGAAAAGCCAACGACATCATCTACACAAAAGATGAAGTATTTAAACTGCTAAACAGTGACAAACGGCTACAATGGGTTCAAAACCTAAGAGATGAAGCACACAAAACAGCCATAAATTTTCACAAAAAAACAAAGCTAAAACTTGACAATGAGAGCAAACTTTTAACTCTCCACGGCATCTCAGAAGCAAAAGTTAAAAAACTCTTAAACCATTTTGGAACTTTTGAAGCTATAAGGGAAGCTTCGTGTGAGCAAATTGGTGATATTTTAAACATAAAAGATGCAAAAACAGTTAAAAAATTTTACTCATAAGTTAGTTTTACACTCATTTGTGATATATTATGCTATTTAATCTGTACAGAGGTTTTTATGGAAATAGTACCAATAGATGAAGAGTATATCTATGACCACAATGTAATCATCAGTCAAAGTGATACTAATGGTATTATCACTTATGTTAATAGGGCTTTTTGTGATGTTTCATTATATACAAGAGAAGAACTAATAGGTCAGCCACATAAAAAATTGAGACATCCAGATATGCCAAAAGCACTTTTTAAAAATATGTGGGACACCATACAAAACGGTGAAGTATGGCACGGCCTTGTTAAAAATCTAAGAAAAGATGGTCTGTACTATTGGGTAGATACAGAGATACTCCCAATAAAAAATGAAAACAATAAAATCACAGGCTATATGGAAGCAAAAAAACCAGCTTCAAGAAACGACATAAAAGAAACCCAAGAACTATATGCAAAAATGTTGCATAACGAACAACAAAACTAATGAACTAAAAGAGGAAAATATATGTTAATCTACAACTACAAAAAAGAGTTTTTAGGTATAGATAAAACATCGCTAGAACTACTAGGTCTTTCAAACCTTGAAGAGCTTAGGTCTGAGGCGGGAGATATTGCAGACCTTTTTGTTAAAGCAGCTGGTTATGTTTACAACTTTGAACATATACATTGGATAGACTTTATAAGAACTTCTATGACAAATACCTCACCAAAAGCTATTATCCATATTAAAGATAAAAACTTTGTAACAGATATAGATATAAAACATATGTTTCTAGTAGATAGCCCAAAAGTTCCAGCCTATATCATCGCTCTTTCAAACATCAGAGTTTTAAGAGATAGTGAACTTGTAGAAGCGACAATGCCAAATCCAACACCAGATACTTCTGTTATACCTCTTCAAACTGCTCCATCAAAAGTAAAACATCCATATACAGAAGATTTTGAACTACCAACTGTTACACAACCAACACCTACTGTACAACCACAACAAGAGGAGATTGCACTTGACATACCTATGCAAGATGAACCAAAAGAGGAGGTTAAAAAACCATCTGTGCCTCTAAACGACATACCACAAGACACACCATTAGAAATAGATTTAGATATGGACGATGATGAGCCTCTAATCATACCTACAACAGATGAAGATGAACCAAAAGATGAACCAGTCCTTAAACTTGACGAACTTGTATTTGATGATGAAGTAAAAACAACACCTCAACCTAAACAAAATGCTATACAAAACACAAACAGCAACATAAATGAAGAGCTTTTAACAAAGATTAAAACATACAAATATGACCCAACAGTTGCATGTGAAAAACTAGGATTACCAATAGAACTTATAGAGGAATTTATAGAAGATTTTATAGAACAAGCTTACCATTTTAAACCTGGTTTATACAACGCTTTTTCAACACAAAATATAGATGAGATTCAATCTTTATCTCACAAACTAAAAGGTGTAGCTGCAAACCTCCATATTAACGATGCTTTTGATGTTTTATCTACCATAAATACATCCAAAGATATAGGAACAATAGAGGAAAACCTAGAAGCATTTTATATGATTATAAACAAACTAGAAGGTAAAGATATTTTTCCAGATATCTCCTCCTCACCAGAAGAAAATCTAGAAATATCACCTGAGCCATCAGTTGAACCAGCTGTGGAAGAACCAGCCAAACAAGATGATGAACTAGATATGTTAGACATAAATGATATGTTACTTGCAGATACAGATGAAACACCTGCACAAAATGAAGTAACAATCACAGATGTTCCAACAGATACTTATGAGATTGATGATGACCTAAACTTAGAATTAACAGATTTATCTGAAAGTGAAGATGAAGTACCACAGATACAAGAAGAAAAACCTGTCGTAGAAGAAACTATGCAAGATGATGATGATTTTGCATTGTCGTTAGAAGACCTCTCCTTTGATGATGAGGAGATAGAGCTTCCATCTTACGATAAAAATACAATCGCAAATGAGATAGGTTTAGATTTAGAAAGTTTCAATGAGCTTCTAGAAGATTACAAAAATGAATATAACGCTATTTCAACAGAGATAAACCAAGCCATCTCAAATCAAGATATAGATGCCATAAAACAAAATGCACAAAAATTAAAACTTATGAGTGAAAATATGAGAATGCCAGATGTTATAAAACAACTAGATGAAGTACAAAACTCATCTAATCTAGATGAGATTAAATCTATAATAAAAAACATAGATAGTTTCATATCTAACATATAAACAAGAGGATTATTATGGATTTAGATTTAAAAAACAGACTGCGACTAATCAGTTTACTACCTATCATACTGCTGTTTTCAGTAACGAGTTATTTTTTATATAACTCATATACTGATTATAACTCATCTAAAAATCTACAAAACCAACTAACAGCAAATGAAGTTTTAACAGACCTAATTATTAACATATCTCACGAAAGGGGTATGACAATTATGTACATAACAAACAAATCTGAAAATGTACATAATTCACTCCTAAAACAGAGAAAAATAGTAGATAAAAAAATGGAGCAATATATAAAATATACAAAACAATTAAACACTTACAACAATGAAAAAACAGTAAAAGTTATATCAAATTCATTTAAAACACTAAATAGGATTAGACAACTAGTAGATGAAAGAGGGGTAAAATTTGATGTTATCTACAAACACTCTTACGGACAAGTTATACACAACATAGTTGTTGAGCTTGAAAATATGACAAAAAATCAAACAGACTCAAAACTAAATGAGTTTAGTTCTGTTTATATAGCTATGGTTAAAGCTATTGAATACACTTTTGCAGAGAGAGATTTTATATCTTACAAACTAAACAGTACAAATAAACTTTCTGAAAAAGATTTAAATTTTTGGGTATCTCTTATACCAAAAGCAGA
Organism: uncultured Sulfurimonas sp.; assembly: GCA_964400715.1. GTDB lineage: Bacteria > Campylobacterota > Campylobacteria > Campylobacterales > Sulfurimonadaceae > Sulfurimonas. The sequence goes on along the minus strand of CAYNVR010000010.1, from coordinate 11,724 downwards.
TAGCATAGATTATAGTTCCATACAAGATATGGCACTTAGAAACAAACTAAACAAACTATTTCACTCACAAGAAACAAAAAAATTGTTTGACAATATCAACAAAAACAGAGCAGCCATTACATCCAAAGCTATGACATCTGCAAACTACCCAATAGACTCCATCTTATGGTTTGCTATGCTTTCTGAAAAAGCAAATGTAATTTTAGATGCCGAAAACATAGTGGTATCTGCGATGAGTTCAAGAGCAAAAGAGATAGAATCTGACACCATACTACTTCTTGGAACTACAATTATTATATGGATAATCTCCATCATACTTACAATCTTTGGTTTCTTACTCTCTAATGATATCTCTAAAAATATCTCCCTCCTTGAAGATATTTTAAACAAGTTTGCCATAGATAGTAAAAAAATAGATTCAAATAAGATGCACAATATAAACCTTCACACTGCAAAAGGTACAACAGAAGCTTATGAACTACTAAACATCATTTTGGAACAAACAAAAAAAGACAAAGAGTTCGCACAAGAAGCAAGTAGAGCAAAATCTATGTTCTTGGCAAATATGTCGCATGAGATAAGAACACCACTAAATGGTATTGTTGGTTTTACAGAGCTTTTAAAAGATACAGGCCTACACGAAGACCAAAAAGAGTTTGTAGATATTATTGAAAAATCTTCTGAAAACCTTTTACAAATTATAAACAACATCCTTGATTTATCTAAAATAGAATCAAATAAAGTTGAGATAGAAGATATTGTATTTAACCCTATTAAAGAGTTTGAAAGTGCCGTAGAAGTATATGCAGTAAAAGCAAGTGAAAAAGATATAAACATTGGATGTTTTATAGACCCTAGGCTAGAACAACCTCTAAAAGGTGACCCAACAAAAATCAAAGAGGTTCTCATAAACCTACTCTCAAATGCAGTTAAGTTTACAAACAACCACGGCTCAATCAATGTAAGAATTTTAAAAGAACAAACAGAAGATTCATCTGTTACAAGAGTAAGATTTGAAGTTCAAGATAGTGGTATAGGTGTTACAGGTGAACAAAAAGCAAGAATTTTTGAAGCATTCTCACAAGCAGATACATCTATTACTCGTAAATATGGTGGTACGGGCTTAGGACTTACTATATCATCTAGATTTATTGAACTTATGGGTGGTAAACTTGACCTCACTAGTCAAACTGGTAAGGGAACAACATTTTTCTTCTCTATTGAGTTTGAAAATGCCATATCTCACAATACCACTCTTAAAGAAAATTTTACAGATATATCTGCATTAATCCTTGTAAAAGAGGATGATGAAAAAGAACAAAGTAAAAACCTCCTAAAATATTTAGAGTACTTTGGTGTAAATTTTGAAACTTTTGAAGATATAACAGAACTTGAAGATATATGTAAAGAGAACAAATATGACTTTATATTTATAGATTATTCATATATCAGTTTTCAAGAACTTCAAAAATACAACCAACTGTCTCAAAAAATAGTTCTTATTATGAAATCTAACATAATGAAAGAGCTAGATTCGCTAGACATTAAACCTTACAAAACTATATATGAACCGTTAAACTACTCAAAAATCAAAAAGTTATTTGTAAACTTTCTATCTTCACAAGATAAAAAAGAGAACGATATACCGCTAGACCTAAAAAATATTAAGTTTGATGCTCGTATTTTGGTTGCCGAAGATAATATCATAAACCAAAAACTCATTAAAAAAACACTAGAAGAGATAGGTTTGAGTGTTTCCATAGCTTCCAATGGTTTAGAAGCTTTCCAAAAAAGAAAAGATGAAGAGTTTGACCTTATATTTATGGATATTCAAATGCCTTTCTTAGATGGTATGGAAGCAACAAAAGAGATACTTGACTATGAAAAAGATTACAATAAACCACACATACCTATAATAGCATTGACAGCAAATGCTCTAAAAGGTGATAGAGAAAGATTTTTAGCAGTTGGTTTAGATGAATACACTGTAAAACCTATTGTAAAAGATGAGATAGTTTCTATTTTAAGCCAATATCTATATGACCATATAGTTAGACCAGATACTCAACAAACAAAAGATGTAAAACAAATACCATCAAAACCTGAAACAGAAGTTGAACCTGAAACAGAAGTTGAACCTGAAACAGAAGTTGAACCTGAAACAGAAGTTCTTCTAGAAAAAGTGTACAAATCAGACATACTTCTGTCAAGAGAAAATCGCTTTGAGATTAAAATTTACTCAAAACTTTTTTCATCTCTTGGTTATAGTTTTGAAACAGTTTCAACACCAGATGAGTTTGAACATACAATCTCTACAAATAACTATAAAGTTGTTATTTTAGACACAAACTCTTCATCAAATATAGAAGAAACTATAAAAAATTTAAAAAATAGAGATATAAAAACTATACTCATAAACAATAACAACCAAGAGTTGGAAAACATAGCAGATGAAACTATAAACAATGTTGTAAATAAAGAGTATTTACAATCTATCTTAGAAAAATATATTTAAAGGAATTTTTATGTTAGTAGCCCCAAGTGTTCTTAGTGCAGATTTTGGAAACCTTCAAAGAGATGTAGAAGCCATCTGCGATGCTGGTTGTGATTTGGTACATGTAGATGTTATGGATGGGCATTTTGTTCCAAACCTGACTATCGGCCCTGTTGTTGTTTCAAGCATAGCAAAATGTGCTACAAAACCGCTTGATATCCACCTGATGGTTCAAAACAACACTTTTTTTGTAGAGCTTTTTGCAGAGTTTAAACCAGAGTATATCACTTTTCACATAGAAGAGGAAAAACACCCTCACAGACTCATACAAAAGATAAAATCTTACGGCATAAAAGCGGGAATAGTTCTAAACCCACACACTCCACCAGAAGCGGTTGAGTTTTTACTACAAGATTTAGATATGGTTTTACTTATGAGTGTAAACCCAGGTTTTGGAGGGCAAAGCTTCATAGACACAGTGATACCAAAAGCAAAAAGGTTAAACGAACTTAGAAACAAACTCAACAAAAACTGCCTCATAGAGGTTGATGGCGGAGTGAGCGATAAAAACATTCAAGCTCTAAAAGATGCTGGTGTAGATGTAGTTGTAGCTGGTAGCTATGTGTTTAAACACCAAAGCAAAGAAGAAGCCATAAAAAGTTTACAAATCTAATGAAAACAAAAATCTGCGGTATAACAAACTACGAAGATGCTATGTGTGCCATAGAAAATGGTGCAGATGCTTTGGGGTTTGTGTTTTATGAAAAATCTCCAAGATATATAAGTGTAGAAAAAGCAAAACAAATCATCTCTAAACTACCACCATTTGTGGAAAAAGTAGCACTCTTTGTAAATGTAGATGCCAAAACAATCAACTCTACATGTAAAGAGGTAAAAGCCACTTTGGCACAGATACATTTTGAAGCAGACAAAAAGCTTTATGATAGTTTAGAAATCCCACATGTAAAAGTGATTAGAGCCAAAAACAAAGAAGATATACTAAAATACAGTAACCAATACAGACTTGTAGATGCCTACTGCGAAGCTTATGGTGGAGCTGGAAAAAGAGTAAACATAGAGTGGTTTGAGGGGATTGACTGTTCTAAGATAATCCTTGCGGGTGGTTTAGATGACACAAATGTTTCATCTTTAAAAAGTTACAATTTTTATGGTGTAGATGTAAGTAGCGGAGTTGAACTTACAAAGGGTAAAAAAGACCACCAAAAAGTTAAGGATTTTATCTTCAATGCTAAGTCGTAACATCTGCCTTGATTCAAAAAGCATACACAGACTATCTACAAAAGGTCTAGCCTTAGAAACACTCAAAAAACAAGTAGATGAAGGGGTTGATTTAACTCTTGAACTATGGAGAGCACAAGGGCTACATGTAGTAAAACACAGGGGGTATTTTTTCTTTGAGACAAAGTTTATCCCCATAAAAGAAGCTGAATTTTGCATAGTAGATATAGAAACAAACGGCTCAAAGATTGAAAAACATCAGATTATAGAGATAGCCGGAGTAAAAGTAAAAGATGGCAAAATCATAGACAGGTTTGAATCTCTCATAAAATGTGAAACCATAAACCCCCACATAACAGAGATAACGGGCATAGATGCCGAGCTGACTAAAAATGCACCAGACTTAAAAACGGTACTTACAAAATTTCACTCATTTTTATCAGATAGCATATTTGTAGCTCACGATGTAAAGTTTGATTATAGTTTTATATCTGACTCTTTTGTAAAGATTGGACTCCCACCTATGTTAAACAGAAGCTTATGCTCACTTGCCCTTGCACAAAGGTGTTTAGTATCTTACAGATATGCTTTGTCTTATCTTAGTGAGTATTTTCATCTAAACCCAGATGCAAACCACCACAGAGCTATGAGTGATGTTTTGACAACTTATGAACTGTTTAAAAAATCACTTCAAGAGTGTGATGAACCATTAAAAAATGTGGAAGATTTAATTAAATTTTCAAAAGAGGGTAAAATGCTTAAAAGACCAAAATTTGACCCAATGGCAGAGAATTAAAATGAAACAGATACTTTTTTTACTACTAGTCCCACTCCTAGCTTTTTCACAAAAAATCACTGTTGCCATAGATTATGATTATGCTCCAATGACATACAAAAGCTTTGAAGGTAAACCAGAAGGGTTTTTGGTAGAGTTTTGGAAACTTTGGGCAAAAAAAAGTGGCTATGAAGTTGAGTTCAAATTTTATAACTGGGATGGCACTCTAAAAGCTGTAAAAGATGGGGAAGTTATCTTTCATTCTGGTTTGACACCAGATGAAAAATGGATGAAAAAAAGTAAAAAATTCTATGAAGTAAAGACATCATTTTACAAACTACAAAACAAACAACTTCCAAAAAAACTAACCATAGGAAGTATAGACCCATACTATATGGAGGTAGCAAAACAACACTACCCAAATGCCAAAATAGTAAAGTATGGAGATTATCTTCCACTCATAAAAGACACCATAAGTGGGAAAATAGACCTCTTTATAGATGATGAGATAGCAGTAAACAATTTTTTACTCAAACAGGGTGTAAAAACAAAGTTTCAAACACTAAACAACTCCCTTATATCTGATGTATATGCCATTACAAATGAAAAAAATAAAAAATACCTAAAAATTTTCAACAAATACCTAAAAGATATAACTCTAAATGAGATGATAACACTCGAAGATGAAGTGTTGGGTAAAAATAACGGCATATATAATGTAAAAAAAGAAAATAATATTTTATTTACCAAAAAAGAGCAAAAATGGCTAAACAAACATGAGGTTGTTACATACACATACGACCCAGACTGGGCACCTTTTGAGTTTAACAATGGTATCAATACTCACAAAGGGATAATCGCAGATATACTAAAAATCATTCAACAAAAATCTGGCATAAAGTTTCAAGCTGTATCTGCACCAACTTGGAGTGATGCAGTTAAACTTGTAAAAAACAAAAAAGTAGATATGTTTAGTGCAGTTCAGGAAACAAAAGAGAGAAAAAAGTACCTAAACTTTACTAAAAGATATATTTTTAAATATTTTGGGAGTTTTGTTTGTAGAGCAGGTGAAAACTATGACATAAACAACCTAAAAGGCAAAAAAGTTGGGATAATGAAAGATTATGTTCTTGGTGATTTTGTAAAGAACAAGTATCCCAACCTAAACTATGTTTATATTGATTCTACAAAAGATGGGTTTAAACAGCTAAAAAACAAACAGATAGATATTTTTGTCATAAATATAGTTACTGCCAACTACCACATAAAACAAAAACACTACTCAGATATAAAAATACTCTCCAAAATAGATTTTGAATTTAAACTAAAAATAGCTCTACTAAAAGACAAACCAAAAGAGATAATCTCTATTTTAGACAAAACTATAAAAAGTATAGATAAAAATGAGATAGAAGCCATCTATAATAAATGGGTAAATACAGAAGGTATTGTTTTAACAAACCAAGAAAAGCTATATTTAAAAAATCAAAAAACTATAAGATATGTTTATGACCCACACAGAGAACCTTTTGAATACACAAACAATCTAAACAAACACAGTGGTATTACAGCTGATATTTTAAAACTTGTAAAAGAAAAAAGTGGTTTAAAATTTGAAGCAGTACCAACACAAAGTTGGGAAGAGTCTAAAAAACTTATGGAACAAAATCAAGCCGATATGTTTACATTTGTTATACCAACAGATGAAAGAAAAAAGTATCTAAACTTTACAGACAAAGTTTTGTTTAAAATACCTGTTGTATTTGTAACACATGTAGATGATGAGAAAATATATGAAAATGTAAAATTTGATTTAAAAGATAAAAAAATAGGTATAGTAAAAGGTAGAGCTATACAAAAAAAACTTTTACAAAGGTTTCCAAAACTACATTTTGTAACTATAAACTCTGTTGAAGAGGGACTAAAAAAAGTAACAAATAAAGAACTCGATATGATAGCCCTAAACAAATCAACAGCAAAATACTACATAAAAGTCAAAGGTTTCAACAAAACAAAAATCGCAACAAGTGTAGATATATTTTTTGAGTTTAAAATAGCTATGCAAAAAAGTATGCCAAAAGAAGCATTTTCTATACTCAATAAATCTCTAAACCTCATCTCCGACGAAAAAATAAATAAAATATACAACTCCTATGTAGATGTCAAAATATACAAAAAAAATGTAGATTGGAAACTTATAGCACAAATAGGTTTTATAATATTTCTCATTGTCCTGTTTTTAGTTTGGAATAATCAAAGATTAAAAAATATGGTTGATGAAAAAACAAAAGAGCTATCTATTCTGCTTCAAGAGTTTAATGATAATGTTATAGCAAGTAAAACAGACCTAAAAGGTAGAATAACTTATGCAAGTAAAGCTTTTTGTGACATTTGTGAATATACAGAAGAAGAACTCATAGGAAAACCTCACAACATAGTAAGACATCCAGATGTCCCAAAAGAGGCTTTTAGAGATATGTGGGCTACCATAAAAGCTGGTAAAGTTTGGAAAGGTGAAGTTAAAAACAAGAAAAAAAGTGGAGGTTACTACTGGGTAGATGCTGTCGTAATACCAGAGTTTGATAAAAATGGAAATATATTTGGATACAGTGCTATTCAACACGATATAACAGCAAAAAAAGATATAGAAGAACTAACAAAAAATCTTGAAAGTATTGTTCAAGAAAGAACAAAAGAGTTAAAGACAGAAAAAGAGTTTATACAAACATTATTGGATTCACAAGAACAACTTATAATAACAACCCTAAATGGTAAACTAGAAAGTGCAAACAAAACATTCTTTGATTTTTTTGTTGTAGATACCATAGAAGAGTTCAAAGAGGTTTACAATGCTAAATGTATATGTGATATGTTCAACCAAAATGCACCAAAAGATTATATTCAAAAAGAAACAAATGGTTTACTGTGGATAGAGTATGTTTTAGATAATCCTAACAGTAAAGTTAAAATCAGTATTTTTGGTCATGACTATATTTTTAACATAACTGCTTCAAACCTACCAAATAAAAAAGGTTTAAAGTCTGCTGTTTTTACAAATATAACAGATATAGAAAATGCGAAAATAGAGATAGAAACTATAAACAAACACATGAAAGATTCTATTGAATATGCTTCACTCATACAAAGTGCTCTCATCCCAGACCATAATGTTATGAAAAACTATTTTAAAGATATGTTTGTTATATGGCATCCAAAAGATGTAGTAGGTGGAGATATATACCTTTTTGAAGAACTAAGACAAAAAGATGAGTGTTTACTTATAGTGATGGATTGTACAGGTCATGGAGTACCAGGAGCATTTGTAACTATGCTTGTAAAAGCAATAGAAAGACAAATAACTACAAAGATAAACCACAGTGATGAAGTGGTAAGTCCAGCTAAACTTTTATCTGTATTTAACAAAAATATGAAACAATTACTCAAACAAGATGGTTCTTCATCTTTTTCTAATGTTGGTATGGATGGACAAATCATCTACTTTAACAAAACACAAAAGATAGTAAAATGTGCAAGTGCAAGAAATGAGATATTTTACTACCAAGATGATGAACTACATGTAATAAAAGGTGATAGACACTCTCTTGGTTATGTGGACAGTAACATAAACTTTGAGTTTAAAGAACATACCATTGATGTTAGCAAAGAAACAACTTTTTATGTGTCATCTGATGGTTATTGGGACCAAAATGGTGGTGAAAAAAACCTACCATATGGTAAAAAAAGACTTAAAAAAATGTTAAATGAGATATATATGAAGCCTATGGCGGAGCAACAAGATGAGTTTTTATATACTTTTAAAGCATATAAAGGGAACAATATTGTAAATGATGATGTTACAGTTATAGGGTTTAAGATTTAAAGGAGAATTCTTAAAAATGAGTATTTCAAAAATAAGAACTGTAATGGAAAAAGAGGGCATAGTTTTCTCATTTTCTGGAATGATTTCTCAGTCTTTAACTGCTTTTATGATAGAAACAGCTAAAAACCAACTAGAACAACAGGGAAAAGACTCTAAGGTTATAAGAAATATATGTCTTGTCTCAATAGAGCAACTTCAAAATATTATGAGTTACTCTAAAAACAAAGATATACAAGAAAAAAATAAATTTATAAGTCCGGGAGTATTAGTTGTAGGAATAGACAAAGAAAAAAACAAATACTATGTAAACAGTTCAAATGAGATTGTTGAAGAGGACAAACAAAAAGTTAGTTCAAAGATAGACTTTATAAACTCTATGACAAAAGATGAACTTAGAAAATACCTAAGACAAAAGTTAAGAACAGCAGAAGACACTCACGAAAGAGGTGCTGGTGTTGGCTTCATAGAGATGGCAAAAAGGTCATCTGAAAAATTAGAGTACGACTTTGAACAAGTTGGCGACAAGCTATATTTTCATATCAAAACTTATATATAAAACAGGAGATATAAATGCAAAACTTAATAATAGAAGAAACTCAATACACACCAAAAATAGAGTTTGATATAAATTCAAATACTTTAAATATAACTGGAAAGTCTTATCCAGAAAACACTTTTGAATACTATAAACCTATCATCTTATGGTTAGAGGAGTATTTTGAAAATCTAAATGATGAAAAAGTTACTGTAAACCTTGACTTAGAGTACTTAAATTCTAGTAGTTTAAAAGCTTACTTTGATATGTTTGATATATTTGAAGAAGCACACGAAGATGGTAAAACCATACACATAAAATGGATATATGACGAAGATAATGACATAGCAGAAGAAACTGGTGAAGATTTTATGGAGGATTTTAAAGATTTAGATATAGAGTTGGTTGCAAAAGGTTAAAATTATGTCAGATATTGCACTCATAGAAGATTTAGAAAGCTTAAAGTCAAACTTTACAACAACTATTGACAAAATTACCAAAGATTTAAAACGAACACATAAAATTATGGAACGAAGTGATAGACAACAAAGAAAAGAGTACGACGAGCTACAAAAACAACTACAAGAGGTAAAAGCTCTAAAACAGGAGATAGAAGACACTCAAAAAGAGGTTATCTTTACTATGGGAGCTATTGGTGAGAGTAGAAGCAAAGAGACTGGTAACCATGTAAAAAGAGTTGCCGAATACTCCTACCTCTTAGCCAAATACTATGGACTCTCTCCAAAAGAGTGTGAGATGCTAAAACAAGCATCACCTATGCACGACATAGGCAAAGTTGCCATACCAGATGCCATACTAAACAAACCAGGAAGGTTTAATGCAGATGAAAGAGCCATTATGGAAACTCATGCACAACTTGGTTATGATATGTTAAAACACTCAAACCGTCCACTACTAAAAATGGCTTCGATAGTAGCTTACGAACATCATGAAAAATACAACGGAACGGGCTATCCAAACAAAACAAAAGGGGAAGATATACACATCTATGGTAGAATAACTGCCCTTGCAGATGTTTTTGATGCCCTTGGTTCTGCTCGTATATATAAGGAAGCTTGGGATGATGAAAGAATTTTTAAGATGTTCAAAGAGGAGCGAGGGGAACATTTTGACCCTAAACTTGTAGATATATTTTTTGACAACTTAGATAGTTTTCTAAAAATAAGAGATACCCTAAAAGATGTATAATGATTTATCAATACATTAAAAAATATCTTAAAAACAATTTTTCATCACCAACTATAAATTTTAAATGGGATAAAAATAAAAACAGTTCCTTTTTTAAATATATTGAACAAAAATACACTATCAATGAGTTTCAAAAAGAGTTACACGAAGTAAAACAAGCTTTTAAAGATTTTTTTGAGCCTGTTGGAAATATTGTATTTAGATACAAAGATGGTGTTTTAAACTTTAAAATCTTTCCATATACTGTTGAACCAAAATACTCTATACACCTTAACAATATTGTAAAAATCATACAAGAACACAAAGAGGCTATCTCATACCCTTACAATGGTCAAGACAACCAAATAGCCATACTTGGAAAAATAAGAAGACGGATAAACTTTGAGATACAAGACACAAAAGAATCAATCAACCAAAAAGAGCTTATAAAATATGCCATACGAATTGCTCTAAAACTTAGTGACAGAGATGTTATTGTTCAACTAAAAAGAAAATACATTGTAAAAATATTTGATACAAATATAATCGCAAAACAAAAACCACAAAAAATAGAAGGGGCAAAAAACAGATACAACGGTTATGAAGAAAAAGAGATAGAAGTAACTTATAATGATATATTTTCAAAAACAGATATAGATACATTTTTACAAACTGTGATGTCATCTGTTTTTAAAACAGATTTAAATTTTAAAATTATATCTTATAGGTACTATGAACAAAACTCACTAAAAATCATACATGCACAAATTATCAAAGAGCTAAAAAACTACATATCTCTTGAAGATGACTATATAGTTGGTATTGCCGGTTTTTTAATGAGAAAAAATTTTCAAGAAATACATAAAAAAATAGCACTTGAACTTATGAACTGTATATATGAAAAAGACAAAAATGCCATAGATTTTTTGACATATTTTGATGGAAAAATTGTTTTACAAAATAACAAAAAATACCAAGTACCTTCCATACTAACAAACGATGGTGAAAAGTGGAACATAACAATGCTCATAAACATATATAATCTATGGTTAAACACAAATAAAACAAAGCAATGTGATGAAGACAAATTAACAGATATAGATTCAAAAATAGATTCTAAAAAATTATCTGCAACAGAAATTGAATATCTAATAAAACAAAAAAAGAAACTTCAAAACAATATAAAATCTGAAAATCTAAGCATAAATTTAAAAATGAACCAAACAACAGCTATTATAAACTCTATAACAAAAGCTCTTATGCAGAAAAAACAACCAGTTTAAAAAGCTTTTACAATTACTCTGCAAAAGCTCCTGGTTTTGTAAGTTTTTTGTATCTTATAGACATTCTTTCATCTTCTGAAAGAGATTTTAATTCAGCTATATTTTTTAAGATATACTCTTTCATAGCATTTGCAGCACCATCTTTATCTCTATGTGCTCCAATGAGAGGCTCATCTAAAATATCATCTATAAGACCAAGTTCTAAAAGGTCATCTGGTGTGATTTTAAGAGCCTTTGTAGCTGTTTCAACTTTTGCTGGGTCATTCCATAAGATGGCTGAACAACCCTCAGGAGAGATAACACTAAATACAGAGTATCTCATCATAGCAA
>CAYNVR010000009.1:0-19172 GCA_964400715.1 uncultured Sulfurimonas sp. | reverse complement strand
CGATTGAGAAACAACAGCAACAAGAGATGAAGCTAACTGAGCTCTAATTTGTGCTTGTTCTTCACCTGTAAAAACATCTATAATACGGTTGATTGTACTTGGAGCAGAGTTTGTGTGTAGTGTTCCAAAAACCAAGTGTCCAGTTTCTGCTGCTGTTAGTGCCGCACCAATAGTTTCGGCATCTCTCATCTCCCCAATCAGGATAATATCAGGGTCTTGTCTAAGTGCATATTTTAATGCTGCTGCGAATGACTGTGTACTTGTCCCAACATCTCTTTGTGAAAATAAAGATTTAATATTTGTATGAACAAACTCAACAGGGTCTTCAACTGTAAGTATGTGTTTTCTCTCAGTTAAGTTTATCTCGTGTAACATAGAAGCAAGTGTAGTTGATTTACCACTACCAGTTGGACCAGTTACAAGTATAAGCCCTTTTTCCCTTTTTATAAGCTCTTTAAAAATAGGAGGATTTCCATACTCATCAAGAGTTGGAATCTCAATAGGAATCATACGAAATGCACAACCAATCCCATAGATAGTTTTGTAGTAGTTTGCTCTAAAACGACCTATGCCACTTAACTCAAAAGAGAAGTCAAGTTCGTTATACTCTTCAAAAATTTTCTTTTGTTTGTCTTCAAGTAAAGAGTAAGCCATACTCTCAACATCTTTTGCATCTAAAACAGGAAGATTTAGAGGTCTTAACTCTTTGTCTATTCTTATTTGTGGTTCACTACCAACTACAAGGTGTAAGTCAGATGACTTAAAAGCCAAAACACTTTTTAGAAGTTTTTTAATGTCAATAGCTTTTTTTTCTGTTTGTACTTCGCTCATAACTAAACCTTTATTCTATAATTTTTGGTACTATGAAAAAGTGTTCAGCACTATTTGGAGCATGAGATAAGATGTCATCACTTATCTGCTTGTCACAAGAAGGTATATCTTCTCTTAAAAATGTCGCAGAGTCATTCATAGCAAACTTGTCATCTACACCATCTGTATTTAGTTCATTTAGATTATCCACAAAACTTACAATTTCAGAGAGTTGGTTTATAATATCTTCCCTTTTATCATCAGATATTTTTAAAAAAGATAACTTTTCTAGTCTTGAAAGTAACTTATCATCTACTTGCATATTTTGTCCTAAATTTTAATTTTTTTTATTTTAACATATAAAACTTTAACAAAGATATGATAAAATTATAAACTATTTAAAAAGAGGATAATTTTTTGAGTTTAAAAGAAAATATAGATATGGTAAAAGAGGAGTTAAACTCCGAAGAGAAGTTTTTTGAAAAAGCGGTGCTTACTGAAAGATTTATGAAAAAATATAAAAAGCTTCTTATTGGTTCTGTTGTAGCTGTTGTTGTTTTGGTTGGTGTAAATGTAGCAGTAGATATAAGCAACCAAAACAGAATAGAAGGGGCAAATAAGCTTTTTATGGAGCTTCAAAGTGGTAAGCAAGATGAAGCGGTTAAGGCTGAACTAAAATCTCTTAGCCCAAATCTTTACAATGCATGGCTCTACTCTACATCTCTAAAAAATAAAGATAAAAAAGGTTTAAAAGAGGTTGCTAAAAGTTCAACTTTTATAGTAAATGATATGGCAGAGTATGAGGCTATTGAGCTAGACCCAAAATCTGAGACTCTTGATGCCTATGCTAAAAAAAGTGATGCAATATACAAAGATATAGCAACCATTGAGAGTGCTGTACTACTTTTAAAAGCAAACAAAATAGATGAAGCACATATTAAACTTTCTAGCATAGGTGTAGATTCTAAGATGTATGATGTTGCAACTTCGCTTATGCATTATGGGTTAAAATAGATTTATGAAACATATATTTTTACTATTTAGTGTAGTTTTACTCACTTTTTTTAGTGGTTGTAGCAGTTCAAAACAGGTTTTTGAACCTAAAAAAATAGAGAGTGAATGGAAACATTGTGATGACAATGATGTTGAGCTAAAAGATGTTACATCTGATGTTGCTTTACTCTCAAATAACAAAGTTTTAACAAAAAACAAACTTTTAGATGTTGAGGTAAAAGAGCCTTTTAGAGTTTTATCTCAAAGTGATGGTTGGGTGATTAGTTCAACAGTTGATGGGAAGTTAAAACTGCAAGCTATTTCAAACAAAGATGTTGAGGAGTTTGAGCTTAAAAAAACAATAGCAACTGCAAGTGTAGATGGTGATACTTTGGCTGTTTTATTTGCAGATAATGAGATGGCTATTTACAGACTTTCAGATAAAAAGTTACTTTTTAAAGAGATGGGTGGAAGCTCTTATGCAAATGACACTCGCATAGTAAAACCATTTTTTATGAGAGGTTTAGCTATATTTTCTACACTAGATGGTAAGATAGTGATTGTGGATTTGAAAAAAAATAAAAGATTGAGAAGTGCGATAGTGTCTTCAAAAAACTTTTTTAATAATATTATATATTTTAGGTTGATTGATAACAAAATAGTATCTGCAACAGGTAGTAAGATTTACTCTTTGTCTAAAAGGCAAGAGAGGGAAAAATATGAAGCAAGGTATGTTACAGATGATGGCAAAAATATCTACTTAGCTACAAAACAGGGTGAAATTGTTTGGTTAAACTCATCTTTGGTGGAAAACAAAAAAGTTAAATTTCCATTTGCTCATTTTTTAGGTTTAATAGTAAATGGTACAAATGTTTATGCTCTTGAAAAAGAAGGCTATCTCATAGTTTTGAGTAAAGATTTAGAAAGCTACAAAATATATGAAGTAGAGTTAGATGATGGAAAAACATTTGTGGCAGAAGATAGATTTTACACAGCAGATAAAGTAATATATGTCAAATGAATTAGAGGCTTTTATAGAGTATATAACTGTCATAAAATCTCTTAGTTCTAAAAGTGTAGAGGCTTACAAAAGAGACCTTGAACTTTTAGAAACAGAGTTTAAACAACCACTCATAAAGCTTGACACTCAAAAACTTTTCTCTCTACTCTCAAACTACAAAAACAAAAGAACACTTAACCGTAAACTATCATCTGTAAATGCTTTTTTTGATTTTTGTTATAAACAGCAATTTTTAGATGAAAAGTTAAAAGTTAAATCTGCAAAAATTCCTAAACTTTTACCAAAGTTTCTTACTTATGATGAGATTCAAAAATCTTTACAACTCATAGACAGGTCAGACTGGATAGGTAAAAGAGACTTTGCTCTTATACTTTTTTTGTATGCGACAGGTGCGAGGATAAGTGAAGCTTTAAATGTTAGTAGAAACGACATAGAAGATGGTTGGCTCATACTAAAACATACAAAAGGTGATAAACAAAGGGTGGTTCCCATAGCAAAATATGCGATAGATATGTTAGATGAGTATCTCACAGAGGTAAAATATGAAAGAGATTTTTTGTGGCAAAACTACAAAGGTGATAAACTAAGTCGTATATCTGCTTTTAAAATTACACAAAAATACCTTGGAGTATCTCCACATGTTCTTCGCCACTCGTTTGCTACTTCACTCATAAGTGGTGGAGCAGACCTTAGAGTGGTTCAAGAGCTTTTGGGGCATTCATCTTTGCTAACAACACAGATATACACACACATACAAAAACAACATCTAAAAGATACAGTAGATGTTTACCACCCTATGGCAAAGGAGAGTTTTTGAAAAATAAAATACTATCTAAACCATTTTTAGAATCACTCTTTTTTACACAAAACAAATGGCATCAGCACGGTGTTTTGCTACACACTTTGAGAGTTTTATATAATGTGATAAAATACAAGGAGTATAAGTTTATACCCGCTGCAATTTTACATGACATCGGCAAACCGTTTGTAGCACATGTAAAAGATGAAGAAGATGAAGAGTTTGGTGAGTATAGTTTTACAGACCATGAAGAGGTGAGCTATCAAATCATAAAAAACTGGTCATTTGTGAGTGAATATACCAAAAATGTTGTTCGCTACCACTATCTTATACGAGATATAAAAAAGTCCAAAAAAGAGGACTTGGTTAGGTATGCTCAAAAAAGAGAGATTTGGGATAGTTTAGATGATGAGTTTAAAAAAGATTTAGAAAAGTTTTTGGTTTATGATGACCTTGGCAAAGGTAAAAAAAGAAGAGAGTAGAGTATGAAAAAAGTAACACCCATCTTAGTCGTTTTAGCCATAGTTGGCATAATAGTAGGTTTGTTTTTGTCTTTGTCAAATGTAAAATCTATGAAAGTTATAGAAAAAGGAAACACATCTATGAAACCTTTAAAAATGGTTGTAGATAGATATCAAGACAGTGACTGTGGTATGGTTATAGCGGAGCTTGACTATGCTTCACAAGTTGTTGTTCCAGATGGTAGAACTTGGTTTTTTCATGACCACGGCGGATTTGTACACTGGTTGAGTGACAAACCTTTTAAAGACAAAGCAAAAATCTGGGTGATGAGTAGAGATACAAAAAGGTGGATAGATGGTAAAAAAGCCTACTACTCTGTAAATGATGAAACACCTATGGGGTATGGTTTTGGAGCTTATGAAAAAAATGCTACGGGTCGTATAGGTTATGAAGATATGAGTTTGAAAATGTTAAGGGGTGAGACTCTAAACAACCCACTCATAAGAAAAAAAATAATGGGAAAATAGTGTGGAAACAGTAAACATTTTAACAATCATAAGCATAGCTTTTTTAGGCTCTTTTGGGCATTGTATAGGTATGTGTGGAGGTATAGTTGTAGCTTACTCAACTATAAAAATAGACCCAAAAAGCTCAAAAGTTTCACAAAGTGTGGCTCATCTACTTTACTCATTTGGTAGAGTTTTGACATATATGGTTTTAGGTGCTGTTTTTGGTGCTTTGGGTGGTGTTATAACATTTTCAAATATGGCAAATGGAGTTTTACTCTTAGTAGCTGGTTTTTTTATGATACTCGCTGGATTATCATTAATGGGTAAAATAAAATTTTTAACAGTTATAGAACATTCTTTTTCAGGTTCATCTTTTTATAAAAATGCTTTTAAGAGAGTATTGAACTCAAAATCAAACCTTAGTTTCTTTTTGCTTGGGATGTTAAACGGACTTTTGCCATGTGGTTTTGTTTACTTTTTTGCCATAACAGCAGCAAGTACTGCCAGTCCATTTTATGGGGCTTTGGTTATGTTGATTTTTGGTTTAAGCACCATACCAGCTATGTTTGGACTTGGCTTTTTAACATCACTAACATCTGCTACAAGTTTTAGAAATATGATGATGAGCCTCTCATCTGTTGCGGTTATACTTTATGGAAGCTATACAATCTACAACGGTTACATCTACATAAAATACCCACAAAAAACTGTTTCTGAGTGTTGTGAGTTTAATCCAGATGAGGTAAAAAATGACAAAAACTAAAAAGTTTAGACAAAGTTTGGAAGATGGATATAAAAAGTATCTATCTACACACCCAAGAAGTAGTGAAAAGATAGTTCCTATGCATAAAGCAATCTCTGAGATGATTTTAAGTGAATTAAACAAAGATGGTAGAAGTGATTACACTGTAAAATCTATGGGGATAGGTGATAATAGGGAATATAAATTTTCTGGAAGATATTATTCAAAAGATATTGACATAACTGTTTTTTACAAAAGTAAACCAATCTCAGGTTTAGGTTTTAAATTTATAACATCGAACTATAAACAAAATTCAAATAACTATTTTGAAAATATGTTAGGTGAAACTGCAAACTTAAAAAGGGCAGATTTTTTGTATGGGCAAGTTATAGTCTTAAAACATAAAATGCCATATTATAGTTCAGATAAAAAAACTTTTACAAAAATTGAACATATAGATGATTTAAATTTAAAAAAATATGTGAGTTTAGATATTGATAATGGTATAGATTTGTATCATAAACCAGATATTTTGTATTTGTCTTTTATTGAGACTGGTGATGAGATGGAGTTTGAGAAAATAGTAGATTTACATCAAAATGGTAATACAAAAAAAATAAATAAAGCTGAATTTCATAAACAACAGCTTTGTAATGTTAATGTTAAGTTTGTAGATAAAAAAAGGTTACAAAACGATTTTTCAACAAATACTTTGGAATTTTTAGAAAAAGTTGGTAATTTTGATAGATTTATAGAGGCTTTTGTTAATCTGACAAAAGGTAAAACTTACGGTAGGTAAGATGGCATCATTAACAAAAACATATACCAAAGAGAAGTTAGAAGGTAGAGTATTTACACCATTTTTTATTGTAGATAAAATTTTAGATGATGTTAAATATAATGCAGATACATTTTTAGGTAAAACTATTTTAGACCCTGCATGTGGAGATGGAAGGTTTTTAGTTAGGATTGTAAAAAGGATTATTGAGTATTCAGATTTAGAAGATTTAAAAAAAAATCTTGAAAATGTATATGGGTGGGACATCAGTAAAACATCAGTTAGTGAAGCGATTGAAAATTTAGATGAGTTAGTAGTACCTTTTGGGATAAAAATAGATTGGAATATAAAGGTTTTAAACTCTCTACATGTAGATGGTCAGAAATTTGATTTTGTTGTTGGAAATCCACCATATATAAGGGTTCAACATTTGGAAAAAAAAGAAAGAGAATTTATACAAAATAATTACTCTTTTTGTAGTTTGGGTTCAACAGATATATATTTGGCATTTTTTGAGTTGGGTGTAAAACTTTTAAAAGATGACGGTTTTTGTGCATATATAACACCAAATACATTTTTTCATACATCTGCTGGTTTTAATCTAAGAAATTATTTTGTAAAAAATAAAAATTTAATACAAATTACAAACTATAATCATATTCAACTTTTTGATGATGCTACCACATACAGTGCTATTACAGTTTTTAATAAAAAAATAAATAAACATTTTAAGTTTCAATATGCCATAGATAAACAACTTTTTAAAGAGAGGTTTATTGATTTTGTTGAACTTGAAAATCAAAAGTTTTGGCAACTCTCAGTTGAAAAAAATAGCAAAAAAGATGGTATAAGACTTGGTGATATAGTTTCTATTAGTGTTGGTCTCGCAACTTTGGCAGATAAACTTTATATAATGCCATATCTTGAAGAAACAAAAAAACATATAATCTTACAATCAAAATATAATGGTATAATCAAAATTGAAAAAGGTATTTTAAAACCTATTGTCAAAGCTTCTAAGATAAAATCAAAAGATGATGAGGTTGTGGAGTATATTTTGTTTCCATACAAAAAAGTAGATGGAAAACACACTATTTTGGATGAAGATGAGATAGAAAAAAAATTTCCATTAGCTTATAAATATCTTTTAGAAATTAAACATCTTTTAGATAAAAGAGATAATGGAAAGCCAAACAAGACTGCTTGGTATGCTTTTGGTCGCTCACAAGGTTTAGACAGTAGTTTTGGAGAAAAGATACTTTTTTCACCTATGAATAAAAAGCCAAATTTTGTGTATTATCAAAATGAAGATGTTACATTTTATTCTGGTTATTGTATGAAATATGATGGAGATTATGATTATCTTTTAGAAAAGATAAACTCAATAGATATGGAAGAGTATATAAAAGTTTCAGCAAGAGATTTTAGAAATGGATGGAAATCTTATAACAAAAAAATAGTAGAAGAGTTTGTGATAAAAAACTAAGGAGACAAAATGACTTTTGCAGACCCAAAAAATGATTTGGCATTTAAAAAAATATTTGGTGATGAACATCATAAAGATATACTTATGAGTTTTTTAAACTCTGTTTTAGATTTTAAAGATGATAAAGAGATAACATATGTAGAACTTACAAATCCCTATCAGTTGCCAGATATAAAAGAGTTAAAAGAGACTATTTTGGATATAAAAGCAACAAATAAAGCTGGAGAAACTTTTATAGTTGAGATGCAAAAAAAAGATTTGGGTGATTTTGAAAAAAGAAGTCTTTACTATACATCAAAAGCTTATGTTCAGCAACTTCCACAAGGTGTGGAGTATTCAAAACTAAAAAAAGTTTACTACATAGCGATAGTTGATTTTGAGATATTTGAAAATGAAAGTTATATATCAAGACATTTGATTATAAATCAAGAAACTTCAAAGCAAGATTTAAAAGATTTTGAGTTTACATTTATAGAGTTGCCAAAGTTTAAAAAAGATTTAAAATCTTTGAACTCTGTGGTAGATAAATGGATATATTTTTTAAAAAATGCTGGAGATTTGGAGATGGTTCCAAAAGAGTTAAGTCAAAATCCTTTTTCAAAAGCTTTTGATGTTGTTATGCAAACAGCTTGGAGTAAAGATGAGATGGAAGTGTATGATTATATGAGACTAAAAGCATATGATGAGATAAATGCAATGCAAACAGCAAAGAGAAAAGCGGAAGAATTGGGTATGAAAAAAGGGTTAGAACAAGGCTTGAAAGAAGGGATGGCAAAAGGTATAGAAAAAGGTATAGAAAAAGGGATAGAAAAAGGGATAGAACAGGGCTTGGAAAAAGGTAAAAAAGAGGGACTTAAAGAGGGTGAAAAGTTAGCTAAAATAGAGATAGCTAAAAATTTGTTAGATGTTTTAGATGATGAAACTTTATCTTTAAAAACAGGTTTAGATTTAGATGAGATTAGAAAGTTAAGAGAGTAAAATATGAAAGAATCGATAGTAAACAGTATAAAATCACTACCACCTTTACCAAAGACAATTATGGATATAAATAAAGTTTTTGCACAAGAAGAAGCAGGGGTTATGGATTTAGCAAAAATTATAGAGAGTGACCCTATGATAGTTGCCAACCTTTTAAAAGCAGCCAACTCACCACTTTATGGTTTTAGTAAAGAGATAAAAAATGTTTCACAAGCAGTTAGTTTGTTTGGTATGAGTATGACTCGTTCCATAGCACTTGGTAACTCAGTGCGAAAGCTTTTAAATGTAGATATGAAGCCATACGGGATTAGTAGTGAAGAGTTTGCAGAGGTGTCTTCAAAGCAGGGTGCTTTAATGTTGGCTTGGTATAAACAAGTAAATAAAGAAAAAGCAGATAAACTTTTCTTAGCCTCTTTTTTACAAGAAACAGGAAAAATTCTCATAGCAAGTGATGTTTTACAAGGTGATGAAGTTACAAGTTTTATCTCTGAAATGGAGATGACAAACAATGTTGCACTGGTTGAAAAAGAGTTTATAGGGGTAACAAGTTCAGAAGTTACGGCAAAAGTTTTTGAGCATTGGAAGTTTGATAACGATTTTGTAGAGATGATAAAATATACAGATGCACCTTCTCAGTCACCAAAAGAGCTAAAAGAGTACAGTGTTGCACTACATATTGTAAAAACTATTGTGCCTATAAACCACCCTTTTTCAGAGTTGGCTATAAATTTGGGTTTAAAAAAAGCTCAAAAAGTTGGTTATGATGTTGAGAAACTAAAAAAAGCGATAGAGCAAATAAACAAATAAGAGGTTATATGTCAAAAACAGTTACAATCATAGATACATTTGGGTTCTTTTTTAGAAGTTTTTATGCCCTGCCACAACATTTAAAAACAAAAGATGGTTTTCCAACAGGTTTGCTAACAGGGTTTACAAACTTTATATCTTCTTTGCAAAAAGAACACGATAGCGACTACATCATATTTGCCGTAGATTCAAAAGGGGATACTTTTAGAAATGAGATAGACCCAAACTACAAAGCAAACAGACAATCCCCTCCGCCAGAGCTGACTATGCAACTGCCAGTTGCCATAGAGTGGATAAACAAAATGGGCTATAAAACTCTTGGAAAAGAGGGTTTTGAAGCAGATGATATGATAGCAACTGTTACAAAATTTGCTAAACAAAATGGTTACAAAGTAAGAGTTGTCTCACACGATAAAGACCTTTACCAACTCATAGATGATGGTCAAGTTGTAATTGTAGATGCCATCAAGAAAAAAGTTGTAGATGAAGAGGAGTGTGTCAAAAAGTATGGTGTAACTCCTAAGCAGTTTATAGACTATCAGTCTATTTTGGGAGATAGTGCAGATAATGTTCCAGGTATAAAGGGCATAGGTAAAGTTGGAGCTCAAAAACTTTTGAGTGAGTATGGTTCGTTAGATAATGTGTATGAAAATATATCTACCATAAAAGGTGCTATGCAAAAAAAACTTATAGAGCATAAAGATGAAGCCTATATGTCAAAAAAACTTGTAACGCTAAGAGATGATGTTTTTGATGAGTTTGATTTTGAAGAGTATAAAATGGATATAGAAAATCCATTTTTAAATATATATGATGAACTTGTAAAGTATGAACAAAATGCCATTTTGAGAGTTTTACATGCTAAAAATATGGTAACACAACAAAAACAAGAGAGTGTAAAACAAGATGTAGAGGCTCTACATGTAGAAAAAAACTTAGAGTTTAAAGCTACACTTTTAACAGATGAAAAAGAGCTAAAAAGGGTTGTATCGTCTATAAAAGAAGATACCATAGTGGCATTTGACACAGAAACAACAGGGCTTGATTATGACAAAGATAAACTTGTTGGTTTTAGTTTTTGTTTTAATGAAAGTGAGGCTTACTATGTTCCATTTGCACATTTTTACCTCGGTGTTGAGAAACAGGTGAGTGAAGATGTTGCAAAACAAACCATAAAAGATTTGTTTCAACACAAAATAGTTGGGCATAACATCAAGTTTGACCTACATTTTGTTAGCAGGTTCTTAGGTGAAGAGGTTGAGGTTTATGCAGACAGTATGGTGTTTGCATGGCTCATAAACCCAGAGAGTGCCTTGGGGCTTGACAAACTCTCAGACAAACTTTTAAACCATAAGATGATACCTTTTAAAGAAACAGTTAAAAAAGGGCAGACTTTTGGTGATGTTGAGTTGAGTGAGGCTTGTAAATATGCGAGTGAAGATGCTTACATAACAAGAAAGCTTTACTTTTTATTTTTAGAAAAACTAAAACTTCAAGGTGCGACACACCTTATAGATGAAGCACTAAAAGTTGAAACACCTTTTATAATAACTTTGCTTGAAATGGAAAAAAATGGCATAAAGTTAGATGATGAGTATATGCAGAAGTTTTTAGAAGAGGTAAAACAAACACTTGAAACTCTAACAAAGCAGATATACATTCTCGCAGGTAGTGAGTTTAACATAAACTCAACAAAACAGCTTGGTGTCGTGTTGTTTGAAGAGTTGGGATTACCAGCAAAGAAAAAAACAAAAACAGGTTACTCAACAGATGAAAAAGTGTTAAATTCGCTAAAAGAGCAACACGAAATAATCCCAAAACTTTTGGAGTATCGTGAGGTTTATAAACTCTACTCAACATATATAGAACCACTTTTAAAGCTTAGTAAAAACTCTGTTGATGGTCGCATACACACATCTTTTGTTCAAACTGGAACAGCAACAGGGCGACTTAGTTCTAAAAACCCAAACCTTCAAAACATACCAACAAGAACTCCACTTGGAGCAAAAATCAGAGATGGTTTTGTAGCACCAGAGGGTAAAAAACTCATAGGTATAGACTACTCACAAATAGAGCTTAGATTACTTGCTCACTTTTCAAAAGATAGTGTTTTGGTAGATGCTTTTAAAAATGACAAAGATATCCACCTTCAAACTGCCATAGCTTTGTTTGGTGAAGATGAAGCAAAAAACAAAAGAAACATAGCAAAAACTGTAAACTTTGGTTTGCTTTATGGTATGGGGCAAAAAAAATTGTCTGATACTTTGGGGATATCTACAAAAGAAGCAAAAGAGATTATACAAAAGTATTTTGACTCTTTTCCAACTGTCAAGGGGTATTTTCGCTCAGTGGTAGATAGCTCAAAAGAGTGTGGTTATGTTGAGACACTTTTAAAAAGAAGAAGGTATTTTGACTATGAAAATGCTTCACCTATGTTTAGAGCAGCCTATGAAAGAGAAGCTGTAAATACAGTGTTTCAAGGTAGTGCGAGTGACCTCATAAAGCTAAGTATGAACAAAATCTCAAAAATTATAAAAGATGAAAATCTACATGTAAAGATGTTGCTTCAAATACATGATGAACTTATTTTTGAGGTTGATGAGAGTGAGGCTCAAAACATTGCTATGAGATTTGAAGATGTTATGAAAAATATTTTTGAGTTAGAAATTCCACTGAAAGTTTCAGTAAATATAGGTAAACATTGGGGAGAATTGAAATGAGATTTAATATACTTATAGCGGAAGATGAAGATGATGTTCGTAATCTTTTAAAATCAATAGTAGGGATTTTTTTCTTAAAAGAGTACCCTTTTTTAGAGTTAGATATAAAAACAGTAAGTAATGGTCAAGAGGCATTAAAAATAGCAAAAACACAACATTTAGACCTTATACTTACAGATATTGTTATGCCAATTATGGATGGTTTAAATTTTATAAAAGAGGTGAGAAATTTTGATAAAAATGTACCTATTTTAGTTTTATCTGCATTGAGTAGTAAAGACTCCATTGATGATATTATGCAAGTTGGTGCAAATAACTATACAAATAAGCCATTAAATCATAAACTTTTTATGGCTCAAATCAAAGTGTTTGTAGATTTTTATTTGCGTCGTCAAAATAGGTATAACAAAAAAGCTATAAATCTGTTTTCTAAAAATATATATAAAAGAAAAATAGAGTTTTTTATAGATAAAGAGGAAGACCTTTTTGAGTTCTGGGAGTTTGTTGTTGATGGTATTTTTGATAAATATAAAATACAAAAAGTGTTACATCTAACTTATGAAATAGAACTAGCAATGATAAAAAAAGGTTTTTCAAACAGTATTATTATAGAAGAGGATGATAAAAATTTTTATGTTACATTGTTAGATGCAGATAAACTACCATACCAAGATATGATGAAGTTTATAGAGTATGAAGATATATCTGAAAATGAATATAAACTAGATGGATACTTTTTGAGTTTGGTTATTGTTAAATATGATGAAGATAGAAAAAACAGTATATCTATTAAAAAAACAGATTTAAATAAAGATATATCTAAAAAAGAGTTGTTATCTAAGCTTAGTAATATATCTACTGATGATGTAGAATCTTTTTTAAATGATATTAGTTTTGTTTCTGTTGATATATATAATCTAGAAGAGGTATCAAACATTAATGAGAGTAAAAAAATAGTTAAAAATATATTGAATTATTTCAGAGAATTTAACTCAACACTCTTAAACTTTGGTGTTTTTAAATCTTTAAATTTATCTTTTGGAAAGCTTATATCATTTTTGGAGAAACTTGATGATGAGGTTTTAAAAGATAATGAAAAAAGGATACTTCTAAGTAAAATGTTACAAGGTATGGTAGATGATTTAGAGTTTTTTATAAATGGTTTATTTATTGAAAAAACAATCAAAAACATAGATTTTTTAGATGAAAAATTTGAAAAGAGTTGTAAAAATATCTATACTACATTTAGTAGTTAGATACTCACACTAACCATACACTCTGTTAAAATTGTTGGTTTTGTTATCTTTAAAGATAAAGATGAGATGAGGGGAAACTTTTGTTTTAAACCACTATCTAAAAAACTAAGAGCATCTTCTATGAGTAGGAATTTTTGTTCTACCATAGAAGTTTTTATAAACTCTACAACATCTACATAGTTTATAAACTCTTTTTTGTAGTCATAATTTATGGTTAAGTTTATGACAACTTCTTGCTCTTTTACCCTTTCAAAGTCTAAAATACCTATGATACATTTAAACTTTAAATCTTCTACATGTATGGTCATACTACTCTTTTTTCCTCACCATTTATGAGGCGAATAATGTTAGGAATATGTTTGTAAAACAGTATAAAAACTATGAAAACAACAGGTGCATGTGCCATATCTTTGTCTATAAAAAAGCTTGAAACCAAAAGTGCAAAAACTCCAAGCAGTGAAGATACAGAAGATATTTTTATGGTTTTGGCACTAACTCCCCAAACAACAAGAGCGATGATAGTCTCAACAGGTAACATAAACATCATCACACCCATACCAGTTGCTATCCCTTTACCACCTTCAAAGTTTAGGTATGGTGAGAAACAGTGCCCTATAACAGCTAAAACAGCTATACCCCAAAGTGTTGCTTCGCTAAGCCCTACAAAGTAAGCTATAACCAAAACAAAAACACCTTTGAGTGCATCAAGCACAAGTGTTGCTACTCCAAGTTTTTTAGCAAGAGCTGGGTCTTTTTCTTTTACCACTCTTAAAACATTTGTAGCACCTATACTTTTGCTACCACTTTGTTTTACATCTACATTTGCAAACTTTTTAGCAAGTAAAAGTCCAAAAGGTATGCCACCGACAAGATATGCCAAAGCAAAAAACTGAAAGTTTGTGTTAAATAAAAAATCCATTTATATTTTTCCTGTATAAAATTTGGTTAAAATGATACATTAAGTTTGATTATAATCATATAAATGTTATAATTTTGCAATTTTAACAGAGGGTATTTTTTTGCAGTTAAATAATGAACAACTAAAAGAAAAAATTATACAACTAAAAGAGAAGTTAAGTGTAACAGTTGTAGCTCATTTTTACCAAAGAGATGAGGTTTTTGAGATGGGTGACATCACAGGTGATTCTCTTGAACTTGCTATGAAAACAAAAGCAGACAACTCTGAGTTTGTAGTTTTTTGTGGTGTTGGTTTTATGGGGCAGAGTGTTAAGGTGCTATCGCCAGAAAAGAGAGTTGTTATGCCAAAAAAAGCAGAATGTTCTATGGCAAGTATGATAACAGCTTTACAGTATGACAATGCAGTAAAAGAGCTTAACAAAGCTGGTATATCAAATGACAACATACTTCCCATAACTTACATAAATTCAGATGTAGATGTAAAAGCAAAAGTTGGTGAGATGGGTGGTATGGTCTGCACAAGTTCAAATGCTAAAAAAATCATAACAACTGCCCTAAAAGAGGGTAAAAAGATTTTGTTTGTTCCAGATAGATGTTTGGGACAAAACATAGCAAATGAGATGGGGTTAAAATCTGCTGTTATAGGTTTAGATGAAGATATAGCAAAAGCAGATATCATATGCTATGATGGGTTTTGTTCAGTTCATCAACTTTTTAGTGTAGAAGATATTGAGTTTTATAGAAACAAATACCCAGGTATCCTCATAGCAACTCACCCAGAGTGTGACCCAGCTATCTGTCAGGCGAGTGA
Source organism: uncultured Sulfurimonas sp. (assembly GCA_964400715.1). Lineage (GTDB taxonomy): Bacteria > Campylobacterota > Campylobacteria > Campylobacterales > Sulfurimonadaceae > Sulfurimonas. The sequence continues at coordinate 4,082 of CAYNVR010000009.1, read as the reverse complement.
TTTTGTTGGTTCAACTTCTCAGCTTATAAAGTTCATAACAGAGTTAGACCCAGAACAAAAAGTAGCAGTTGGAACTGAATTCAATATGGTAAACAGACTTAGACCAAAAAATACTTATGTTTTAAGCTCCACAAAACCAGAGTGTCCAACTATGAATGAAACAACTTTACAAGATTTGTATGATGTTTTAAAATCTATCGATGAGGGTGAACCTTTAAATGAGATAGAGGTAGATGAAAAAACTCAAAAGTGGGCTAAGATAGCACTTGAAAGAATGTTGGAGCTGTAATGGTAGAGTTTGTGAAAAATGCTTTGGCAGAGGATGTTGGCAGGGGTGATTTATATGCACTTGTTGAAGATAGTGTAGATGCAAAAGCAGATGTCATAGCAAAGTGTGATGGTGTTGTAGCTGGTCAAAAATATGTAGATGTTTTGGCAAAAGTTGAGGGTTTTGAAGTTGTATGGGGTAAAAAAGATGGTGAGAGATTTGTTGTTGGAGATATCATTGCCATTGTAAAAGGGGATTCTCATACACTTCTTAGATGTGAAAGAACAGTTCTAAATATGCTCCTACATGCAAGTTCCATAGCAACTTTAACAAGAAAATATGTAGATATAGTAGAACCATATGGTGTTAAACTTTTAGATACAAGAAAAACAAGACCAAACCTAAGAGTGTTTGAGAAGTATGCCACAAGAGAGGGCGGTGCGACTAACCATAGAATGGGACTTGATGATAGCTTGATGATAAAAGACACACATCTAAAAACTATCAAAGATTTAAAATCTTACATAAAAATGGCAAGAAAAAAGATACCTTTTACAGCAAAGATAGAGGTTGAAGCTGAAACATTTGAGATAGCAAAATATGCTATGGAGTGTGGAGCAGATATTGTTATGTGTGACAATATGACACCAGATGGTGTAAAAGAGGTTGTGCTTTTTAGAGATGAAAACCACCCACACATCTTACTTGAAGCGAGTGGAAATATATCGTTACAAACGATAGAGAGTTATGCAAAAACAGGTGTAGATGCCATAAGCAGTGGCTCACTCATACACCAAGCAAACTGGATAGACTTGTCTATGAAAATGAACTAAAAGGCAGTTTTTTAGATGGCAGATGATGCTGAAAAAACAGAAGAACCAACCCCCAAGAAGATAGAAGATGCCCGAAAAGAGGGTAATGTTCCAAAGTCGCAAGATGTTTCTGGGGTTGTTGGTCTTTTTGTTGCCATACTTAGTTTACTTATGCTTTTTCCTTTTATGTCTGAGCATATGATTTTACTTTTTAAATACTACTTTTCACTTTTGGGAACTCCACTTGACAAACTTTTTGTTGTAGATGTTGCAATAGTTACTATACGAGAGTTTTTGCTTATAGTTTTACCACTTGCCATAGCTGTTGCCATAGCTGGTATTGTTGGTGCTGTTTCGCAGTTTGGTTTTTTGTTTACAACAAAAGCAATAATGCCAGATTTTAAAAAAATAGACCCCATAAAAGGTTTGAAAAATCTCTTTTCTTTAAAAAAACTTTTAGAGGGAACAAAGATAACTCTAAAAGCATTTACAACTCTTGGAGTTGGTTTTTTGATGTTTTTTTATTTTATTCAAGAGTTGCCAACTGTTGCTCTTTTTACATTTGCAGACCAACTTATCTGGCTTAGAGACAAGATGATAGTCATAGCTTTTGTGATGTTACTCATCATATTTGTTTTTGCCATCATAGATTTGGTGATAGTTAGAAAACAGTATTTTGATGGTTTAAAAATGAGTAAACAAGAGATAAAAGATGAGATGAAAAATATGGAGGGAAATCCTGAGATAAAAGCTAAGATAAGACAACTACAAATGCAAGCAGCCAGAAAAAGGATGATGGCAGAAGTTCCAAATGCAGATGTTGTCATAACCAACCCAACACACTATGCCGTAGCTATAAAATATGATGACAAAAAAGCATCTGCTCCCATAGTTGTAGCAAAAGGGGTAGATAACATAGCAACACAGATAAAAAAAATAGCAAGAGAAAACAGTGTTCATATAGTTCAAAACCCACCACTCGCTAGAAGTTTATATGCCGAAGTTGAGGTTGAAAAACCAATCCCAGAAACACTTTTTGCAGCTGTTGCAGAAGTTTTGGCATATGTTTACAAGATGAATAAAAAATAGTATATAATTTGACAAAAAGTTTTGATGTTAGAAAATTTAGAAGATAAAAAACATATTGTCATAAAAGTAACTAAACAGTTTTTGCCAGAGGGTAGTGCTTTGTATAGTTACTTTTTGACACTACATAAAAAAGTTTCGTTTGTTTGTGAAGATGAGGCATTTCGTTTTTCATTTTTGCCTTGGTTTGATAAGCTAAAAAAAGTTGTGCCACAATCTGCTGACAAGGTTGTAGTGGTAGATAAAGATATATTTTTATACGATTTGTTTAAAGATAAAGGTATAAAAATAAACAAAAAAATGGCAACTGCTTTGTGTGCTTCTTATATTTTGAAAAAAAAAGATTTAAAATATTTTCAGGATATGGCACATCTTGTAGAACTTGGTGCAGATTTTGAATTGTGTGAATATAATGTTTTAAAAAAGACATCTTTGAGTCTTTTGAGGTTAAAAGGTGAGTTGTTAAAAAATATGTTGTTGGTTGAAAATGCAACGGTTGCTTTACTGCATGTAGATGATGAATTGTTAAATTCTTGTGGAGCTACTTTTGAAGATACAAAAGGATGTTTGGATGAGATTTTAAACCTTGGGTATGTAGAGTGTGTCAAAGTTGTAAAAACTGATGAAAAAAATAAAATAATAAAAAAAGGAAGATATTTTGAGAAATAAAAATAGGTCGTCATTGGGAGTTTTGTTTATATTTGTTTTGATTATAGTTGGTGTTGTTTATGTTTATAACTCAACAATGTTTGAGAGAAAAAAACCAACAGTTGAGTTAGATACAAATGGGTATTGGAACTTGAAAAAACCTTTAAAACTCTCTATTTGGGACAATACGGGTATAAAAGATTATAAAGTAACTTTAAAAACATCATCTGAAAGTGTAGAACTAGCATCTGATAAACTTTTAGTACCTAAAAAAGATGTAAGTTTAGATATATCATTACCTAGAAATTTTTATGGTATGAAAGATAAAGTTATATATATAACAGTTGAAACAACAGATATAAGTAAATGGAATTTTTTAAAAGGAAATACAACTTTAAAACAGTTTAAACTTGTAATAGATAAAAAAAGACCAAAAGTAAGTATTGTATCAAACTCATATAAAATACAAAGGGGTGGTACTGCTTTGGTAATATTTAAAGCAGAAGATGAAAATTTAAAAGATTTATATATTTTATCTAATCATAAAAAACATTTTAAAGCTCAACCATTTTACAAAGAAGGGTATTATATAGCACTACTTGCTTGGCCTGTTCAAGATAAAACTTTTAGAGCAACAGTTGTAGCAAAAGATATAGCTGGAAATGTTGCAAAATCTTATGTACCTTTATATCTTAAAAATAGACAATACAGAGTTTCAAAAATCAATCTTAGCGATAGATTTTTAAAAGGAAAAATTGCAGAGTTAGCAGAAGAGTTTGAAGAAACACAAGGTGTAGATGATATTTTGAAGCAGTTTAAAATTATAAATGAAGATGTAAGAGCAAAAAATGAAAAATTAATTCATGAAATAACATCAAAAGTTCCACAAGATATGATAAGTGATTTTAAACTAAAAAGGATGTACCCTCTTAGAAATGGTCAAGTTGTAGCACATTTTGGTGACCATAGAAAATATTACTATGATGGTAAATTTATAAGTGAAGCTTACCATATGGGGCTAGATTTAGCTAGTTACTCATTGGCTAAAATAAAAACTCAAAATGGTGGAGATGTTGTTTTTGCAGATTTTAATGGACTTTATGGCAATATGCCTATAATCTATCATGGTTTAGGACTTTACACTATCTATGGGCATTGTTCAAGTGTAGATGTAAGTGTAGGTGAACATCTAGACCCTGGTGCAAAAGTTGCAAATACAGGTAAAAGTGGTTATGCTATGGGAGACCATTTGCACTTTGGTGTGCTTG
>CAYNVR010000008.1:0-20369 GCA_964400715.1 uncultured Sulfurimonas sp. | reverse complement strand
ATTTTTTCCATAATTTTCCTTCTAAAGAACTCGTTAGGTCTTGCCTAACTATTTTAAGGGAGCGAAATTATACTAAAATACCCCATTTTATTCAAGAAAATAGGGAGTAAAAATGAAAAAAGTTTTAAATTTATTTCCTTTTAAAAAGGAAATAGTAAAATTTTGTTATGGAATTATTACTTGAAGAATTATATAAAACAGATATATCTGTTGGGAAGTTTCACGAAAGAAAAGTTTTTATAGATGAAAAATCTTACCAGATAAACGGGATAACAAAAAGTGGTAAAACATATCTTGTAAAAAACTATCTGCACTCATTAAAGAGAAAAAAACACTACCTATATATAAATTGTTTAGATGTTCGCATAGATACAGAAAAGCTAAATGCTTCACTCACAAAGTTTTGTAACAAAAACAAGATAGATGTTTTGGTTTTAGACAACTATGTACCAAATATAAAGATACCAAATGTCTCCCAACTCATCATAACCTCACAAGAACATTATGAGATAGAATTTTTAGAAACTATAACTCTATATCCGCTTGACTATGAGGAGTTTTTAGCTTACGAACATAAATATGACTCAACCGCACTAAACCATTACTTCCAACTTGGTGGTTTTGCTTTTATGCACAAGCTCTCACCAGATGAAAGAAACTACTACATACAAAATGCTTTAAAAAACTCTCTAAATGAGGTAGAGTTTGAGATACTCATATATTGTGCAAAGTTTGTAGCTCAAAAACTCTCCCCTTTTTCTGTTTATGAGAGACTAAAAAGTGTAAGGAAAATCTCAAAAGACAAACTTTACAAATCGTTTGAGAGTTTATCTTTAAAAAACTACATTCACCAACTACAAAAGTATGAACACAAAAGAGCCACAAAAAAGATATATCTTTGCGATATAGCTCTTAAATCTGCCCTTAGTGTTGAGAAAAATTTTGGGCGACTTTTTGAAAATATGGTTTACTTGGAACTGTTGAAAAATGATGAGGAGATATACTACCTTGATGAGATAGATTTTTACCTACCAAAAAAAGATGAGATAATACTTTGTAAACCATTTGCAGATGAGAGGCGACTCTTTCAAAAACTTGAAAGCATAGAAGCTTTTATATTTAGCTACAATATCAAAAAAATAACAGCTGTCAGTATGAACAAAGAGGGTGGGATATCTCACCCTCTCTCAACAGTAGAGATAGTTCCTTTTGACATCTGGGCTTTGGGAGATTGATGATACTTTGTGGCATAGATGAAGCTGGTCGTGGGCCAATAGCTGGGGATTTGGTAGTTGCTGGGTGTATTTTACATGTAGATATAGACGGGTTGATGGACTCAAAAAAACTAAGTGCAAAAAGAAGGGAAGAACTCTTTGAAAAGATAGTAAAAAACTCAACCTACCACATAGTTAAATCTACACCTAAACAGATAGATGAGCTTGGTATCTCTGCATGTATAAAAAATTCGCTAAAAGAGATACAACAAAAACTAAAAGCAGATGAGTATCTTTTTGATGGAAACTCAACATTTGGGGTAACAAACCTACAAACTATGGTAAAAGCAGATACAAAAGTAAAAGAGGTTAGTGCAGCTTCTATCTTGGCAAAAGTAACACACGACAAAGATATAATCTCACAAGCAAAAGAGTTCCCAGAGTATAGTTTTGAAAAGCATAAAGGTTACGGAACAAAGCTACATGTAGAGATGATTAAAAAATATGGTTACTGTAAACTTCATAGAAGAAGCTACAAGTTAAAAGCATTGGAAGCTACTTTATTTTAAAATTTTATGATACAATCACTATATGGCAAACATAGATAGAATAGAAGGTAAAATTAGATTTTTTAGAAATTCTTTACTTGCAATAATATCTGGATTGGTTTGGAGTATTTATGCAATACTTGAAAATAAAGTTGGCAGTGAGATTTTTATATTTATAAGAGTAAAAACTCTTGAAATCGAACAAGAAGTTTTAATAGATAAATTAGAAAAGAAATAAAAATGGAAATATATGCTTATATATTGTTGGCAATAGTAAGCTTAGTAATGATAGATTTAACCATTGACTTCAAAAAGGTTTTACACTAATTGTTTCCCACCAAAAGGTGGGATAAATTTAAAAAGTATATTTTAAAGAACACACTACATTGTGTATTTCTACATCATTATTGTTCACTGGAACCTCATCTGCTAAATGGTAACTATACATAACCTTTAAGAGCATATCTTTTTGTAGGTTGTATCCAACTCCACACATATAACTCTTTTTAAACTCCATAGCATGGTGTTGAACTTTAAAACCATCTCTCATCACACTAAAAATCCTGTTACCAAAGTAAGCACCTGCTCCAAAGTGAAACTCTTTGTAGTGAGTATGCACTTTCATACCAAGTGTATAGTATTTTACTTTCGCATTTTTACTAAAAAGGTTACTGTTTTTGTTTTTTACATATATGTATTTACCAATTAGTGTAAATTTTGTTCTATCTTTTTTAATGTTGTATGCCACATCACTTTGATACACATCAAAATGTTTATAATCACTCAGATACTGAGTAAAAGACAACCCATTTTGAGCATACCCAAGACCATAAACTTTTACACCATCTGCTTCTTTGTTGAGGCTATCATCAACATTTATAAAAAGAGCTGACAACAAACCGTTTGATAAACTATGGTTGTATTTAAAAGTGAACTTATCTACTCTCAAATCCTCAGCAACTATTGGTGTTGTGTTTGTTCTTGTTTGTTCATAGTAAAACTGAAATTTACCATCATAGTCACCCTTAACACCAAATCTTTTACCATCTTCTTTCTTTTTAGAGTCTATAAAATCCAAAGACTCATAACTCATCTCTACACTATTTTTTGCACTGGCATCTACTAAGATACAAGCAAGTAAAATTACCATACTGATATATTTCATAATTTTTTTCCTAAATTTATATTGATTTTGATTGATTGTTTTTAGGAAAAAGATGGTGGGGCAGTAGAGTTAAAACCTTTGTAGATATAAATTTTATAAAAATCTTTTTTATAAAAAATCTCTAAAAAGTTATCTTCTACAATTACATAAGAACTATCTACATGTGGTATATCTGCATAGTTCAGGCTATCTGCAACTACACAAATCTTACAATTGTCAACAGTTTCTATTGTCTCACTATGTATGTGTGTAGCCCCAAGATAAGAGGCATACAAATACAAAAACAATATAAAAGATTTCAAACAGACCCTTTTAACCAGCTACATTCATAGCAAGTTGTGCCATTTTTTGTATGATTACAAACTTCTCTTCACTCTTTTTAAGTTCTGTTAAAAAATACTCTTTTGTTTTTTCATCTGCTATGTTAAAAGTGTATAACACCCATTCTGTGTTTAGAGCTATCTTTTCAGAGTTTTTTTCAACCTCAAAAGTTTTGTAAAGGTTTACATCTGTTTTTGACAAAACTTCCAACACATCTAAGTAAAATTGAGGCAAATCATAGTTTAAAAGCTCTTTTACCTCATCTTCTGTTATGGTTACATCACACTCTTCTAAACCATTTTGACCTATGATGAGAGCATCACCCACAAGTAGTTGTGAGCCTAACATATATGGTTTTTTGTTTTGACAAAGAGCTTCTGCATCTGTATGGATTATGTGGTTTTTAAGTGTTACTACATCATCTATGAGGATAGAGTTAAAAAAACTGTAAATACTGTTTGCTTGAAGTTGCATATCTTTTTTAGTAACTTCATTAGTTTGTGGGTTTATAGTTATAACATCCATCTAAAACTCCTCTAACAAAATAACATTTACAAAAGTATCTTTTTCAAGTTCATAATCATCTTCACCAGCTATCATCAAAGCACTCTCTTCCAACATATTTGTAAGTATGGCACTGCTTCCAACTTTTTTACCCTCAAAATTTACAAAAAACTCACCATCTTCAACCACAACATTACAAGCACTAAACTCTGTAAAACAGCTTCTTTTTTTGAAATTTTCTTGTAGTTTTGCTTCTACTATCTTGTATGGTTTAGCTTTGCCTAACATTTTTGAGATGATTGGTAAAACATAAAGTATGGCTGTAACAGTAGATGAGTATGCAAACCCTGGTAAACCAAACACATACTTGTTGTTAGCAGATGCTACAAGTATGTGCCTTCCAGGTTTTATACCAACCCCTTTAAAAACAACATCAACACCCAAAGTTGGAACTATATCTTTTACAAAGTCAAAATCCCCAACACTCACTCCACCAGTGCTTACAACTATATCTGCACACGACAAAGCATTTTTAAAAGTGTTCATAATGTTTTGTTCATCATCTCCCACAACTCCAAGCTGTATAACCTCTGCACCAGCCATCTCAAAAAGTGCTGAGAGTGTGTAGTTGTTTGAGCTTCTTATTTGTGCTGGGTTTTGGCTGTCCTCTCCCAAATCGAGTATCTCACTACCTGTGGCAACTATGGCAACTCTTGGACGAACAACAACTTTTACCATAACATGGTTAAGTCCAGCCATAACACCTATCTGTGCAAAACCTATCTTTGTCCCTTTTTTTATAAGAACATCACCACTTTTGTAACTCTCACCAACTGGTCTTACAGATGAACCAAACCCTACTTCTTCATTTATAGTTATATACCCATCTTCATAAGTTACATTTTCTATCTGTAAAAGAGTATCACTTCCTTGTGGCATTTTTGAGCCTGTAAATGTTTTTATACACTCACCCTCTTGTAAAACTCTTTGTTCATCATTTCCAGCTGGGTTTATACCAAGCACTTTTAGTTTTGCTCCAACTTTTATATCGCTGTGTTTTAGAGCATAACCATCCATAGAAGCAGTTGGGAACTGTGGGTCGTTGTATTTTGCCACAATATCTTCTGCCAAAACTCTACCAACAGAACTACTTAAAGGAACTCTTTCAAATCTACTGCTATCTACACTAACTTCATCAAGAAGTCTTTTACTCTCCTCAAAAGAGATAAAATCTGCACCTGTTAAACTCATTGTATTTCCTACTATTTAAATCTCATATAATCTCAGCAAAGCTAAGATTATATTCAGTCACTAAAACTTTACCTATCGGCAAGAAAAAGTCAAAATGACTTTTAGTTTCCTAAAATCCCACTACCCTCTATGGCTGTTGACCTGTCTTTTGCATAAACTCTTTTACCATCTATGATGTCATATTTCCAAATGGGTGCCGATGCTTTAAAATCTTCTACAAACTCATCTATAAGCTCCAAAGCAACCCTTCTTTTTGGTGAAAAAACAGCAGATATATATGAAGACTGATGAAGCAAAACATCTCCCTTAGAGTGAGCCATTTTTATGATAGCCCCCATTTGTTTTGCTTTTTGTTCCCACTCTTTGAACCATTTTTCAAGTATGGGTTCATAGATGTCAAAACTAAGCCCATCTATACCACTCTCATCTCTTACAGTTCCTACAAACGGTATAAAAGCTCCATAATTACTTTGGGCCTCTTGTTCATACCACTGTTTTAAAATCTCACTAACATCTAACGCACCATCATAAAGACTAAGCATACCTCAACCCCCACAAACCGGTGGTAAAAGTGAGATTTTATCTCCATCTTTTAACTCTACATCTAAACTCTGAACTATTGTGTCATTTACCGCAACCGCAGAGTTTTGCAACCACTCTTTTAACTCATCATCTTTTTGTAAAAGTGGTGCCAACTCTTTTAGGTTTGTTATCTCAAACTCCATAGGCTCTTTTTGTATAGGTCCTAAAAATTCTACTTTTATCATAAAATCCTCTACTTGTAATGATTTGTAAAAGCTATTATCTCTACTTCATTTGTATCTATATAAAGAAAAATAGCTCTATATTTTTTATCTAGTCTAAAAGAATATATAAGTCTATCTTTTGGTTCTAACAATTCAGTATTTAATGACGGGTAAAGTGGGTCATTTTCAAAAAGCTTTTTAGCTTTTTTATATTTCTTCACCAGATTGTGCTTTTTCAAATACTTTTTTAAATCATCTCTTAAATGTTTAATCTGCATATATCGAACTCTTTTTTAAACCGTTTTCAAGGTCAGATAAAAAGTCATCTGAATAATTCTCTTTTTGAAAATCTTTCATAATGTTTTTTATATCATCTTTTTGAAATTTTTTAAAATAAAGCTCTTTTTCAACAATTTTGTTTTTAACTTCTTCTAGCTCACTTAATGACATTTGAGAGATTAAACTTAAAACATTTGGTAACGATACATTAACAGCCAAGTGCATATTTTAACTCCTAAATAGACTTCTTACTAAATTATAGCAAAGATAAGTTATACTTCCAAAAAAAATGGAGTAGTTTATGGTTTTTGGAAAGATAGAGTATTTAAACCTTTTACCGTTTCATATTTTTATGAAAAGATTTTTAAGACATTCTCAACAAAAGCTCAGTATGGAGTATTATAGCGGTGTTCCATCTGATGTAAACAAAAAATTTTTACAAAAAAAAGTTGATGCTGCTTTCATATCTAGTGTTGTGTCTAAAAAGTTTCTACATGTAGGGCTTGGGATAGTTGCCAAAAAAGAGGTTTTAAGTGTTTTGGTTATACCAGATACAACAACAAAAACAGACTCCGAATCTGCCACTTCAAATGTTTTAGCAAAAGTTTTAGGAGTAGAAGGGGAAGTTCTCATAGGGGACAAAGCTCTAAAATACTACCTACAAAACAAACCACATGTAGATTTAGTAAAAGTTTGGAATGAAAAATACTCTCTCCCTTTTGTTTTTGCTGTTTTATGCTACCACAAAGATAAAAAAAGGTACAAAAAAATAGAGAAACATTTTTTAAAAACAAAGGTAAAAATACCTCAATATCTGCTACTTCAAGCACAAAATAAAACAGGCATAAAAACAAAAGAGATTCTTCACTACCTTGACTTTATCTCATACAAAATAGATATAAAAGCACAAAGGGGTTTAAAACTATTTTTAAAAAAAGCATCATCTTAGTTTTTTTAGAGTATAATGAAAACTATGGTTAAGTTTATTATATTTTGTTTAGTTTTTATTAATGTTTTAAATGCAAAAGAGCCTATATCTCCCATACCTTTACATGTAGATTATAATCTACAAAAAGCAAAACTTGGTATGAAACTTTTTTTAGACCCCATATTGTCTGGTGACAACTCTGTTGCTTGTGTGAAATGTCATGATATATATGAAGGTGGGGCAGATAAAAATGTAGTTTCTAGTGGTTTTCATGGTAAAAAAGGGAACATTCAGTCTCCAACTGTTTTTAATGCTCGTTACAATTTCACACAGTTTTGGAATGGAAGAGCAAAAGACCTGCTAGAACAAGCAAAAGGACCACTAGCCAACCCAGTTGAGCATAATATCTCTCCAAAAGAGATAGAAAAAAAGTTAAATAATTCAGAAGAGTACAAAAAACTTTTTAAAAAAGTTTATGGAAAGAAAAAAATCACTTATGAAAAAGTGCTAGATGCCATAGTAGAGTTTGAAAATGCACTTGTAACCCCAAACTCAAAATTTGACAACTATCTAAGAGGTAAAACTCAACTTAGCAAAAAAGAGATGAATGGCTATGTTACATTTAAAAAAATAGGTTGCATAACTTGTCATAATGGCATAAACATAGGTGGAAACTCTTTTCAAAAAATGGGTACTTTTATAAAATACGATACAAATAAAACATACCCAGATAGATATGAAGTTACAAAACACAGTTATGATAAAAATGTTTTTAAAGTTCCAACACTTAGAAATATATCAAAAACTACTCCATATTTTCACGATGGAAGTTCAAAAACACTTAAAGACGCCATAAAGAAAATGACATACTACAATCTAGGTGTAGAATTAGATGAAAAAACCATAGATGATTTGGTGGCTTTTCTAAAAACACTTAATGGTGAAAAACCAAAAATACTAGGTGAAAAATGATAAAAACTAAAAGTATCTGGTTCGTTACTCTTGTTGGGATATTATCTGTCTTTGCAATCACATACTTTTACAATGCTCAAAAATCACTCACTCAAAAATACAGACACTTTTTAAGTGAATTACAAATTTTAGATGATACAAACTACGAACTAAACACAGTTTTACTTGAAAACTCCATCTACACATATACAAATCAAGATACAATTACCAACAAGATAAAAAAATTTCAAAAAACACTAACTTGTCTAAACAATTTAGAAATCATACAAAAAAAAGATTATGCCCATGTAAAAGAGGAGTTGCATAAACTAAGCAAAACATATAAAAATCATAAATCAAATATAGAATACTATCTAATGCTAAATGCAGGAGTTAAAAACTCCCTTTTATTTTTATCTAACCACATAGAATCTACAAAAAAACTCTCATCTAAAAATGACAAACTTCTCTACATAGAAGCAAACAGAATCTTAAAACTATATACAGATACAAGGAAAATGCAAGATTTAGATTATCTTTTTAACAAAAACTACATACTAACAACTAAATCAACAGATGAAAAAACCATAAAATTTGTAAAATATTTCAATCTACATTCAAAATACCTAAAAGAGAAGTATCCTCAACTCTTAGAGGTAACAGATAAAGTTTTACATAGCCAAATAGGGAAAGTTATAGACACTATTAGAGTTGAATTTTCAAATGTTGCTTTAAATGACTTTCAAGAACTAAACAGCTTTGCCATATTTATCATATTTTCACTTATTGGCTCATATCTACTCATAATACTTATACTTATAAAATATATTAGAAGTCATCACTCCCTCATAGATACAACAAAATCTCTAGAATACTCTTTACAATACGATGTTTTAACTGGGTTGAAAAATAGAAAAGCTTTTATGGATGATGTAGAAAAATATGAAACACCACACCTTCTACTCATTAACATAAATGGGTTTAAACACATAAATGATATTTATGGAAATGATGTTGGAAATGCACTTTTACAAAATGTAGCTAAAACTTTACAAAACATCACTTACGATATAGAAGACAAAACCATATACCGTGTTGGTGCTGATGAATTTGGTATCTTATTTAGTAATATCACTCAGGCAAAGGCTATGCAAACTGCTGAAATGATAGAAAAATATATAGCAGAACAAGATTTCATTATAGGCTCTATTGTTATAAATATATCTGTAAGTATTTCAAGCAACAACAAACAACCTCTACTTGAAAATGCAGATATCGCATTAAAAGAGATAAAAAAAGATAGAGTTAAACATATTATTAAATATGATGAAAGTTTAAATCTAAAAAAAGATATTCAAAACAATACAAATATGATAAACACTGTTAAAAATGCAATAAAAGATGGAAGGATTGTTCCATACTTTCAACCAATAGTAAATCTAAAAAATATGAAAATAGAAAAATATGAAGCACTTGTTAGACTCATAAAAGAGGATGGTTCTGTACTTTCACCATATTTCTTTTTAGATATATCCAAAAAAAGCCCGTACTACCACGAAATAACAAAGATTATGATACAAAAAACTATGGAAGTAGCAAAAGATTTTGAACAATACCGATTCTCCATCAATTTCTCTATGCAAGATATTATAGATGAGGAGATAGTTTCTATACTCTTTAATACATTTAATAAAAATCGCGAAGTTGCAAAAAGGATAGACATAGAACTCTTAGAGTCTGAAAACCTAAACGATATATCTGCTGTACAAAAATTTATAGATAAAGTTCATAGCTATGGTTCACTAGTCCTCATAGATGATTTTGGAAGTGGCTACTCAAACTTTGCATATTTTTCATCTCTTGAAATAGATATGGCTAAGATAGATGGTTCAATAGTAAAAGAAGTGGCAACAAATAAAAAACAAAAATATATGTTAAAAAGTATAAAAAACTTCTCATCTGGTATGGGGATAAAAAATGTAGCAGAGTTTGTAGAAACAAAAGAGATAGTTGAAATTTTAAAAGAAGCTGGTGTTGAATATGCACAAGGGTACTATTTCTCAGCTCCACTTCCAGAACCATTGAAAGATGACAGTGTAACTATATGAAAAAAACACTTTTCATAGGTGGCATTAAAAGTGGAAAATCACTAAATGCTGAAAACTATATCTTAAAACACTCACCCTCAAAACCTATCTACTTGGCAACAACAGAGTTTATAGACAAAGAGATGCAAACTCGCATAAACAAACACAAAGAACAAAGAAAAGATAGATTTGTTACTGTTGAAGAGGGGTTAAAACTTTACAAAACCATCTCAAACCTCAAAGAAGATTTTATACTCATAGAGTGTATAAGTATGTGGATAAACAATATGCTTTTTCATAAATTTTGCTTTGAAGATATACAAAAAGAGATAACAAACATACTAACATTAGACAAAAACATAGTGTTTGTTATAAACGATGTTAGTTGCAGTGTTGTTTCTGCAAACAAACTTGTAAGAGAGTTTGTAGATATAAATGGTAAAATCTCTCAACAACTAGCTTCTACATGTAGCGAAGTTTACAACACCACAGCAGGGATAAGTTACAAAATAAAATGAAAATACTACAAGGTTTCGCACTATCTGTTTCTATGTTAAGCACTCTACCTTTTTTTAAAGTTCACCATTTTTTTAAAGGTATAAATGGCTATGCGGTTATGTTTTACCCACTTGTTGGTGGGATACTTGGTTGTTTACTCTACCTCTTTCACAACATCATAGCTCCACTGTTTCCTGCCCAACACATTGCCATACTAACACTTGGTTTGTGGGTTGTTTTAACTGGTGGATTACACCTAGATGGTTTTAGCGACACCATAGATGGACTTTTTGTTCACAAACAAAAAGCTCTACATGTAATGAAAGATTCACATGTAGGGGGAATGGGGATGATTTTTACTGTTTTGTTTCTCATCTTAAAAGCCTCCACAATCCTACATGTAGAAAACTTTTTTTTACTTTTGTTTGTTTTAATGTTTGCCCGGTTTGGAGCAGTTGTTAGTATATATTTTTTTCCATATATCTCAAATGGGATGGGACTCTTAGCAAAACAGGAGTTTAGTAAAACTCAACTCTTAGCCACTGTTGGCTATGTTTGTCTTTTTAGCATCTTACATGTAGAACTACTCTTAGCAACACTCATAACAACACTAACACTTTGTTACTTTTTTTACAAAAGATATGGTGGACTAAATGGAGATATGTATGGGTTTATCATAGAGGTTTGTGAGCTTGTTTTGTTGAATGTGATTTTGATTTAACATATTTTTGATATAATTACATCTCGGAAAACAAAATGTTCTCTAACAAGTTTGCCTAACTACCAAACTGTGTGAAGAGTGTATTAAAAGCTAAGGCCTTGGTCTTAGCTTTTTTTTTGCTATTATTTTAGTTGGTTTGTGGTGTGGGTGGGAGCTTTATCACAGGAGAACATTTTGTATTCCAAGTTAATAATAGCCTTTTTAGTCATAATGGTTTTCGCACCATTATTGCACTAATCAAAACAGAGGGATTAGTTACCCCTCTGGCTATTATTCCAAAAAAAGACTACCAAAATGAACATAACTTTCATAAGACACACAGAGGTCATAAAAGAGTATCAACACAAATACAACGGACATATAGATATACCCCTAAGCCAAAAAGGTTTAGAAGATGCCAAAAAACTCGCACAAAAAATTACTAAAAACTTTGACATAACATTTTGTTCAGATTTAAAAAGAACAAAACAGACATTAAAACACTTTACTAACATAACTAACATCTGTTATACAAAAGAGTTAAGGGAAAAATCGTGGGGGAAACACGAAGGTATGAGTTTTGAGCAGATAGAAAAAACAGGTATAAAATACACAACATTTTTGGAGTGGATAAATAGCTTAGATGGTGAGAGTTATGAAGATTTTAAAATTCGCATAAAAAACTTTTTTGACAACCTACAAAAACAAAACTATAAAAATGTACTCATAGTAACACACTCAGGGGTTATAAAAATGTTTTTACACATATACAAAAACATACCGCTAGAAGAGGCTTTTTCTTACAGATTAGATTATGGGGATTATTTGGAGTACCAACTCACAGGAGAAGATAGTGAGTTGGTTTAAAAGAGGCTAACTATTTTTTAGCAGCTTCGATTGCTTCGTCGTATTTAGGCTCTTCTGTGATTTCTGGAACAATCTCTTTGTAAGTTACAACACCATTTTCATCTATAACAAAAATAGCTCTTGCAGTAACACCAGCTAAAACACTTCCACCAAGAAGTACACCATAAGCATTAGCAAAGTCTTTGTTTCTGAAATCAGAAGCAACTGTCAATTTGTCAATACCTTCTGCTGAACAAAATCTACCAGCAGCAAATGGTAAATCCATAGAGATAACAGTAGTTTTAACACCTTCTAACTCAGCAGCTTTTGCATTGAACTGACGAGTTTCAGTAGCACATACACCAGTATCTAATGAAGGAACAACGATAAGAAGTTGCTTAACACCTTGTGCACCACCAACTACTACATCACCTAAACCATCAGAGTTTACAACTGTTACCTCTGGTGCTTTATCTCCAACATTTACTTCATTTCCTAATAACTCTACATCTGTACCTTTAAACTTAGTTGTTGCCATGTTTAAATCCTTTTTTTTCATATTTAATTTTAATAATGGTATTGTATCTGAAATAGGATAATTTTACTCTTATTTAAAATAAACCACTATTCACATAAGATATTTTTAAGCTTTGAACTCACTTCTAGGACTTATGTCTAACTCTTCTAAACTACTAAACATCTTTTTTTCATACATCTCAACACCTACACGACCTATCATTGCGGCATTGTCTGAGCAGTATTTTAGTTCACTCAAAAGCAGTTTTGCACCAAAAGGTTTTAAAAGTTCCTCTATTTGTGAACGAAGATACAAGTTAGCACTAGCCCCTCCAACTATCGCAAAAGTTTTTGGTGGGTTTGTTTTGAAGTATTTTTTTAACTTCATTGTTAGATGTTTAACCGCTATATGTTCAAACGAAGCAGATATATCTTTATGCTCTCCACCAGCTTCTACGGCAAGTCTTACTGCATTTTTAAGCCCAGAATAGCTAAAAGCTATGAGTGGGGACTGGTGAAGTGGAACTGTAAAATTATATTTCAATCTATCTCCATCTTTTGCGAGTTTTTCTATGAGTGGTCCACCAGGATAGCCCAGCCCCATCATCTTTGCTACTTTGTCAAAACTCTCACCAAAACTATCGTCCATAGATTTTGCTACTGTTTTTATATCTTCTAAACTTTTTACTTCCATAACCTGTGTATGTCCACCAGAAACAAGCAAAACAGTTAAAGGAAACTGAGTAGGTTTTTCAATGAAAAGTGAATATATATGCCCAACAAGATGATTAACTCCAATGAGTGGCACATCAAGAGCAACACTCACCGCTTTTGCCATCACAACACCCTCAACCAAAGTAACAGCAAGTCCTGGTGTTGAAGTAACTGCCACAGCTTTTATATCTTTAAAGTATGGCTTACATGTAGCAAGTATAGCAGGTAGTGCCTCTGCATGTAGCCTCGCGGCCAACTCTGGAACAACTCCACCATACACACTATGTTCTAACTCTTGTGAAATTTTTTTATGTAAAACAAGTTTTTTTGTAGCTATCTCAGTAATGGCGATAGCACTGTCATCACAACTACTCTCTATACTTAGTATCATTTAAACTCTTTATATCTCTAAATTTTTATTTGAAAATGTGCTAGTGAGAGTTTTTCTAACCTCTTTATCTATCTCAAACACATCATCTACACTTTTTGGCTCAAAACTAAACATCTCATAAGCTTTTAAAATAGTTTTACTTATATCTAAAAAACCTATCTTTTTGTTTATGAACTGCTCTATGGCAAACTCGTTTGCAGAGTTTATAATCACCCCACGGTTTGGATTTTTAAGCAAATCCTCTTTTATCTCCCAGATGGGGTAGCGGTTTTTTTCTATCTTTTTAAACTCCAAATTTCCAACTTCGAGCAAATCTACATGTGGAAGTATGTTTTGCTTTACTTTTTTACCCACTGCATAAGCTATGGGAAGTTGCATAGAGGCATTTGCAAAATGTGCTGTTGTGGAGCCATCTTTAAAGTTTATAAGTGCATGTATGAGAGATTTTGTTTCTATGATAGCATCATACTCACCCTCTCCAAAAAGCCATCTCGCTTCTAAAAGCTCAAACATTTTGTTTACCATTGTTGCACTGTCTATGGTGATTTTTTGCCCCATAGACCAATTTGGATGTTTTTGTGTATCTGCAAGTGTTGCACCTTTTAGTTTGGAGAGTTCCCAATCGCGAAATGCCCCACCACTAGCTGTGATAATCATCTTATCAACAACTCTGTCTTGTAGAAGATACCAAAGCCCAAAATGTTCACTATCTATGGGTTGGATTTTTGAAGTGTCTATAAACTTTCCACATGCAACAAGGCTCTCTTTGTTTGCAAGAGCTACTTTTTTACCACACTCTATCGCTTTTAGTGTTGGTAAAAGTCCCAAAAAACCAACAAGTGCATTTACAACAAGTTCACTTTTTGAGTCTTTTATAACATCTAAGATAGCCTCATTTCCAGCAAAAACATTTTTATGCTCTACATTTTTTATATCTGCTTCATCTGCTACCACAACCACTTTTGGGTTATGCTCTTTTAGTTGTTCATTTAAGAGTTTTATGTTTTTTCCAGCTACCAAAACCTCAACATCTATGTTGAATTTTTTTGCTACATGTAGAGTGTTTACCCCTATGGAGCCTGTTGAACCAAGTAATACCATCTGCTACCTTCTTCTATAACTTAATGCTTCTAAAATATGTTTTTTTTCTATAACCTCACACTCATCTAAATCTGCAATAGTTCTTGCTACTTTTGTAACTTTTTTTATGCTTCTAAAAGAGAGTGCGAACCTTTGTATCGCTGTGTCTAAAACTGTTTGTGCTTCATCATCAAACACACAAAACTTTTCTATCTCACTGTCTTCTAACTTTGCATTGAACACTTTTTGCCCACGACTTAACAAAAACTTATGAGCTTTCATAACATCTACATGTAGCTGTTTTGAGGAGATGGTTGTTTTGTCAGTTGGAGATACTTTTTGCATCACTACATGTAGATCTATCCTGTCTAAAAACGGTTCAGAAAGTTTGTTTTTATACCTTTGTATCTCCACATCGCTACATCTACACTCTTTGTCCTCATCTAAAAGATTTCCACACGGACACGGGTTCATAGCCCCTACAAACAAAAAGTCTGCATCGTATTCTATCTTTGCATTTACCCTTGAAACTCTTATCTTTCTATCTTCAAGTGGTTCTCTTAGAGCTTCTAAAACTTTTTTACTAAAATGTGGAAGCTCATCAAACATCAAAATCCCAAGATGGCTAAGCCCCACCTCACCTATCATCGCTTTTTTTGTTCCACCACCAAAGATACTCGCCTGAGTGGAGCTGTTGTGTGGACTTCTGTAAGGTCTTAGAGGTTTAAAGTCTGGCTCTTTTGCATCTGCTATTTGTAGTTTTGCCACCTCTAAAATCTCTTCACTTTTGAGTGGTGGTAAAATGTATCTGAGTCTTTTAGAAATCATACTCTTTCCACAACCTGGACTACCCTCTAAGATGATGTTATGCATACCCGTAGCACAGATAAGTGAAGCCCTCTTAGCAACCTCTTGCCCTTTTACATCTGCAAAATCTTCCACATAATCTTGTTGGTAAAAGTATCTAACTCCGTTAAACTCATAAAAATCAAACTCAAACTCTGAGTTTAAGATGTTTGGTTTTACATTTTGTTGGTTTTTTAAAAGTTCTATCGTTTCATTTAGAGTTTTTACACCATAAAAATCTATGTTTGGTATTTTTGAAAGTTTTGGCAGAGCCTCAAATGGGACTATAACTTTTTTTACAACATTTTGGTTTGCCAAAGACAAAAGTAAAGGGTAAAGTTGGGTATTTTGTTTTACAACACCATCTAAACCCAACTCACCAAAAACAAACCACTCACTAAAATCCTCTTCCAACTCATCAAGAGCTATGAGCAAAGCTATGCTAAGGTCAAACTGTGAACCAGACTTTGACAAATCACTCGGTGCTAAGTTTATGGTTATCCTCTTTGGTGGAAAAGTGAAGTTGTTGCTTAAAAGGGCAGATTTTACCCTCTCTTTTGCTTCTGTTATGGAGGTATTTGCCATACCAACTATGCTAAAAGATGGCAAACCTTTGGTAAGAGTTGACTCAACCCAGACAGGCTTTGCTTCCAAACCATCATAAGTTGCACAAGAGATTTTTTTCATAAACTATGCTTTTTTATTTTTTCTCTCTTTTTGTAGTTTTTTATACTCTTTTTCAAACTTTTTTCTTTTTACATAAGAGAGTTTATCTATAAACAATATACCTTCTAAATGGTCTATCTCGTGTTGAATAGCTATTGCCAAAAGTCCATCAGCTTCTAACTCTTTTTTAACACCAAATCTATCTTGGTAAGAGATAGAGATTTTTTCAAATCTTTTTATATCTTCATAAAACTGAGGAACACTCAAACAACCCTCTTGGTAAGTTGTCTCTCCACTACTGCTTTTTATGACAGGATTTATAATCTCCAAAAGGTTTTCGTCGTGTTGAACACCCTCTTCATCTGGTATGTTTAAGATAAGAACTCTTTTTGGGTGAGCTACTTGAATGGCAGCAAGACCTATACCATTTGACTCCATCATCATAGGGTACATACTATCTAAAAGCTCATGAAGTTTTTCATCAAACTCTGTAACCTCTTTTGACTTTTGTTTTAACCTTTTGTCTGGGTACTCTACTATTTTTAGTTTCATTTCTCTTTCTCTGCCTCTTCACTCTCTTCTTCTTTAACAGCAACTGCATAATCTTTATCTCTATCACCATAAGCGACTTCCATAGCATCAAGAGCACTTACTACTATTTCTTCTGCTGAATGATTTGTATCTATATCTGTTATACCTATTGCTATTTTCAACTGTATCTCTCTATCTGCCAAAAAGAAATTTGAGTTAGATACCAAATCACAAAGTCTTTCACTCGCTTTTTTTGCACTTTCAATATCTGTATGTTTTAAAAGCATAGCAAACACACCATTTCCATAGTGTGCAACAACATCACTTCTCCTTGAAGATTTTAAAAGAAGTCTTGCTATGGTTCTTGTCATAAGTAAAATAGCTTTTTCATTGCTAATACTTGTTTTAAGTTCACGAGATAACTCTATGGTAATAAATGAGCTTTTATGGTTAAACTCTTTAACTAGACCTATCTCCTGCTCTACTTTTGTCATAATGTATCTCTTATTGTAAACACCAAAAGAGTTGTCAAAAATAGTTTCATTCTCAACATTTTTTATAATCTGTGCTGTTTCATCATAAAGAGTTTTAATTTTTGTACTTTGTTTTGCAAGAATTGTACTAAGCTTTTTAACATCCTCATCTAAAACTTTCATAGTTGTTAAAAGTGTTTCTGAGTTTTGTTTTTTCTCTAAATCGTGCTTTCTTTTATCTAAAATTTTACCCATAAGTGAGATATTTTTATAAAGTCCAGCAGATATAGCCAAAATATTTTTTACCGTAGCAAAACCCTGTTTTAGGTTTTGTTCAAGTAAAATTGTAGTTTCATCATCATTGTTTTCTTCAAGTTCAAGTATGGAAGCTATCTGTTTTCTAAGAGATTCACTCTTGTACTCTAAGAGTCTATCAAAATAGAGTGAAAAGTTGTTTGGAGTTGGTGGCAGGTTGTCCTCTATGAGAGATTCTAAAACCTCTTTTGAATAAAGTTCTATATCACTAGAAACTTCATCTGTAACTACACTATCTGCACCAGATGATACATCATTAAGTTTTCTTTTTTTAGAGTCTCCTGCCATTTCCAAATCCTTACTCTTTGTTGTTTTTAACTAAAACCTCATCTATAAGGCCATACTCTTTTGCTTCATAAGCACTCATAAAGTTATCACGGTCTGTATCTTCTTCAAGAGTTTTTACACTTTGAGATGTATTTTCAGCTAAAATCTCATTTAACTCTTTTTTCATACGAAGAATCTCTTTTGCCTGTATCTCAATATCTGTTGCTTGACCCTGAGCACCACCGAGTGGTTGGTGAATCATAATTCTTGCATGTGGAAGAGCATACCTTTTACCTTTCTCACCAGAAGAGAGTAAAAAAGCACCCATAGAAGCAGCTTGACCTATACAGATAGTTACAACATTTGGACGGATATAGTTCATAGTATCGTAGATAGCCATACCAGCAGTAACAACACCACCTGGTGAGTTTATGTAAAGATATATATCTTTTTGAGGGTCTTCTGCTTCTAAAAATAAAAACTGTGCAACTATTGTTGAAGCAACTGCATCGTTTACCTCACCACTTAGCATAACAATTCTATCTTTTAAAAGGCGAGAGTAGATGTCATAAGACCTCTCACCCCTACCCGTCTTCTCAACTACATACGGAATATAGCTCATATTTATGCTTCTATTTTAGAGTTTAAAAGTCCAGAAAGAACTCTGTCTTCTACCATTGACATTTGGATAGCTGGGATATAACCTGCTTCTTTGTATTGGTCAAAAACTTTTTGTGGGTCTTGTCCCATCTGCATAGCTTCAAAGTAGATAGTTTGCATAACTTCATTTTCTTCCACTTTTACACCCTCAGCTTGTGCCAATGAGTCTATGATGAAAGTAGCTTTTACACTTTTTTGTGCATCTTCTCTTAGACTCTCACGAAGCTCTTTTAGTTTGTCTGCATCTTCACGAAGCTCTTTTATCTCATCTTCACTCATAGTTCTTGCTTTGTTGTTAAGAGCCATATCTATCTCTTGTTCTACAACAAACTCTGGTAAATCAAAAGTTAGAGTTGAAACAAACTTTTCAAGTAGTGCTGGTTTTAGTGTTTCGTTGTAAAGTTTAGCAAGTTTTTCATTTTCAAGTTGAATTTTAACTTGTTCTTTTAGAGTATCTACATTCGCATCTTCTTGACCTGGTAACATAGTTTTAGCTAGTTCATCATTAATCTCAACTTCTGCTTTTGTTTTTATACCATTTACTTTCACTTTAAACTCTGCATCTTTACCAGCTAGTTTTTCACCACCATAGTTTTCTGGGAAAGTAACTTTGATAGTTTTCTCTTCACCTTTTTTCATACCAATCACTTGGTCTTCAAAACCTGGAATAAACTGACCAGACCCTAAAAGAAGCTCAAAGTTTTCAGCTTTTCCACCCTCAAAAGCCACACCATCAACAAAACCTTCAAAGTCAATTACTGCTGTATCACCAGACTCTAATGCACGGTCATCTTCAACATCAACAAGTGGTGCTTGTGATTCAGCTAACTCTTTAATTCTAGCATCTATCTCTTCATCTGTAACTTCTGGTTTTTCAAAATCATCTACCATAGATTTATAATCACCTAGTTCTATCTCTGGTCTCATAGCAACTTTTACTACTACATCTATTTTATCATCAGACTTGTCAAATTTAGTGATAGATGGCTCACCAATTAGTTGCTCATTTGCAACACCCATCTCATCTAAACCTTTGTTTAAAACTTCACGAAGAAGTTCAGCTTCTGCATCTTGAACAAGTTTTTCACCATACTGTTTTTTAATGATAGAAACAGGAACTTTACCTTTTCTAAAACCTTGAATGTTAGCAGTTTTGCTAAGTTGTTTAGCTATTTTTTCTACACTTGCATTTACTTCATCCATAGAGATTACAGCACTAATCTCACCATTTGCACCATCAATTTTGTTTGTTTTGATTTCCATCAATTTCCTTTAAATTATATTATTACATAGTATTTACACTATTATTTTGGGCAATGTTACCCAAAATCTGCTTTTAATTAGCTTTTACATCTCTTACATGTACAATAAGTTCTCTTGCTTTTTCCAACGCTTTTTCAACCTTGTCAAACACAAGAGCAACAGCCAAACGGCGACCTTTATGAGCCTCTGGTTTACCAAACACTCTCACAAAAGAGTTTTGAGTAAACAGTTCATCATCTACCTCTACAACTGGGGCAATAGACTCTGCTTCACTTTTAAATGCAGCAGATGCACCATCTCCATAAAATGTAAAACCAAGAGGTAAACCTAAAACTGCTCTAAGATGAAGTGCAAACTCACTTTGAGACTGAGTTATAAGTGTTACCATACCTGTATCGTGTGGGCGAGGGCTAACTTCACTAAAATAAACTTCATCACCTTTTACAAAAAGCTCCACACCAAAGATACCTCTACCACCTAAACCATCTGTTATAGCTTTTGCGATATCTTGTGCTTTTTGTTTTGCTACATCACTCATAATGGCTGGTTGCCAAGAAAATACATAATCACCATCTCTTTGTTCATGCCCTATTGGCTCACAAAAAACTG
>CAYNVR010000007.1:0-20628 GCA_964400715.1 uncultured Sulfurimonas sp. | reverse complement strand
GGTAACGACCAAGTTAGATTTGAGTTAGGCTACCTTAGTCAAGATGCCACACTAACTATCATCGCACCATGGAGAGAGTGGGATTTGAACTCTCGTGAAAAACTTTTAGCTTATGCTGAGAGTCATGGTATCCAGATAGAGAAAAAAGGTAAAAAATCACCTTACTCTATGGATGCAAACCTACTTCACATCTCTTATGAAGGTGGGATTTTAGAAGACCCTTGGGCAGAGCCAGAGGAGTCTATGTGGCTATGGTCAAACTCACCTGAAAATGCACCAGATGAAGCAGAGTATATAGAACTAACTTACAAAAACGGTGACCCAGTAGCACTAAATGGTGAAGAGTTATCTCCCGCTACAATGCTTAAAACTCTAAATGAGATTGGTGGTAAACACGGAATTGGTCGTGTAGATATAGTTGAAAACCGCTATGTTGGTATGAAAGCTCGTGGATGTTACGAAACTCCGGGTGGAACTATAATGTTAAAAGCACACCGTGCTATGGAGTCTATCACAGTAGATAGAGAAGCAATGCATCTAAAAGATGAGATGATGCCTCGTTATGCAAAACTTATTTATAATGGTTTTTGGTTCTCACCTGAGAGAGAGATGCTACAAGCCGCGATAGACAAAACACAAGAGTTTGTAAACGGTGTTGTAAAACTAAAACTTTACAAAGGTAATGTTACAGTTGTTGGTAGAAAAAGTGATGTTTCACTATTTAACCCAGAATACTCAACATTTGAAGAAGATGAAGTTTACAACCAAAAAGATGCAGAAGGTTTCATAAAACTAAATGCTCTTCGTTTTATCATTGAAGGTAAAGCAAGAAGCTAAACATATACAAAAAAGGGAAAAGATGAGTATAGTTAAGATAGATATGAACTCACCAGAGTTTATAGCAGAGATGGAAAAAACAGTAAAATTTACAGACAAGGTTTGTAGTCAATTTGGTTGGGTTTACAACCCACAAGTTGAAGTAAATGAGGGTGTACAAATGGGTCTTGCTAGAAACAAGATAATGTACAACAAAAGATTTTGCCCTTGTTTTATGGTAGATACAACAGGTGATAAACCAAAATCTGTTGATGATAGAATCTGCCCTTGTAAACCAGCCATAGAACATGAGATACCAGAAAAAGGTGCTTGTCACTGTGGTATCTTCTGCACACCAGAGTTTGCGGAGAAAAAAAGAGTAGAACTTGGCATGGAGGAGAGTGTGCATACTCACTCTCGTGGTCTTACAAAAGAGGAATGTCAAGTACTTGTAAACAAAGATGAACTAGATGGAGATGAACTAGCATCTTTACTTGAAGCTCGTGAGCTTGGTATGGTAGAGTTTACACTTGTAGATGTTCGTGAACATATGGAGTGGCAAATGGGTCACATAAAAGGTGCAGACAAACTTGTTCCAACAAGTAGTTTTTTCGCAGCTCTTGAAGATGCGAAACTTGACAAAAACTCAAACATTATAGTTTACTGCCATGTTGGTAGTAGAAGTGCACATGTAGCAAGAATTATGGCAGATATGGGCTTTACAAAGATTGGAAACTTAACACACGGTATAGTTTCTTATGGTGGCGAAATAGAAAGATAGGGATAAACTATGAAAGTATTACTTATAAAAGATGTAAAAAGTCTTGGAAAAGCGGGTGAAGTTAAAGAGGTAAAAGATGGTTATGGCAAAAACTTTCTTATAGGCAAAGGTTTTGCAAAACATGCTACACCTGAGATTTTGGCTGAACACAAAGCAGAACAAGAAAGACTCGCAAAAGAGGAAGCTGAGCTTATAGCTTCACTAAAAGAGATGGCTGTTAAACTTGACAAAGCCGAGATAGTTATAACTAAAAAACTTGGCTCAAATGGTCACCTTTTTGGTGCTGTAACAAAAGATGAGATAGCTCATGCACTAAAAGAGCAACACAACATTGAGATAGATAAAAAACATATAACAGACAAAAAAGCTATAAAAACTATTGGTGAACATGATGTTGATTTGAAACTTGGTCACGGGCTACATGCAACTCTACATGTAGATGTTCAAGGGGAGTAAATCTTGTTTGATGCTACAACAATACTTGCTTACAAAGGTAAAAACAAAGCGGTTATAGGTGGAGATGGTCAAGTTACTTTTGGAAACTCTGTTTTAAAAGGTAACGCAACAAAAATCCGCACCCTTCACCACGGCAAAATCTTAGCTGGTTTTGCTGGTAGTACAGCAGATGCTTTTAACCTTTTTGATATGTTTGAAGAGTTTTTAGAGAACAAAAAAGGTGATATTTTAAAATCTGTCATAGAGTTCTCAAAAGCATGGAGAAAAGACAAAGTTCTTCGCAGACTTGAAGCTATGATGATAGTTTTAAACAACGACCATATATTTATACTAACTGGTAACGGTGATGTTGTAGAACCAGAAGATGGGCAGATAGCCTCCATAGGTAGTGGTGGCAACTTTGCCATATCTGCTGCGAGAGCTTTAAAAAAACACTCAAACTTAGATGAAGAGGAACTTGTAAAAGAGTCTTTAATGATTGCTGGTGAACTTTGTATCTACACAAACCAAAACATAAAAACACTTACACTTGAAGGTGATAAATAATGAACTTAACTCCAAAAGAGATTGTTGAGTATCTTGATAGATATGTCATAGGTCAAAAAGATGCTAAAAAAACAATAGCACTTGCCCTTAGAACAAGATACAGAAGAATGCAACTTGATGAAGAACTTCAACAAGAGATTACTCCAAAAAATATTTTGATGATAGGCTCAACAGGTGTTGGAAAGACAGAGATTTCCCGCCGTTTGGCAAAGATGATGAAAGTTCCTTTCATAAAAGTTGAAGCATCAAAATACACAGAAGTTGGGTTTGTAGGTCGTGATGTAGAGTCTATGATAAGAGACTTGGTAGTAAATGCCATAAGCATTGTAAAAGCTGAAAAGGAGGAAGAAAACAAAGAG
This sequence comes from uncultured Sulfurimonas sp., assembly GCA_964400715.1. Taxonomy (GTDB): domain Bacteria; phylum Campylobacterota; class Campylobacteria; order Campylobacterales; family Sulfurimonadaceae; genus Sulfurimonas. Next base: position 17,670 of record CAYNVR010000007.1, on the reverse strand, counting down.
AAGATAGAAAACTATGTTGTAAACAAAATAGTTGAAAAACTACTCCCTCCCCTTCCAAAAACAGCTTCACAAGAGAAACAAGATGACTATGCAAAACTTCTAAAAAATATGGAAGAAAAAGTTATAAACGGTGATGTAGATGACAAAGTAATCTCCATAGAAGTAGATAACATCTCCATAGAAGTTGTAGATAGCAACCTACCACCAGAGATGGCAAAAGTTCAAGAGAGTTTTTCTAAAATCTTCAACACTATGAGCAAAGAAAACTCAAAAAAAGATGTAACAGTAAAAGATGCAAAGGTTCTACTAAAACAAGAAGCAAGTGCAAAACTACTTGATAGTTCAAGTATAAATGCAGAAGCTCTTCGCCGTGCTGAAAATGGTGGCATTATCTTTTTAGATGAGATAGACAAGATAGCTATAAGTGAAAAAGCACAAGGTAGAAGTGACCCTTCAAAAGAGGGAGTTCAAAGAGATTTACTACCTATTGTAGAGGGTAGCAGTGTTACTACAAAGTATGGTGTTATAAACACTGACCACATACTTTTTATAGCTGCTGGGGCATTTCATCTAAGTAAACCAAGTGACCTCATACCAGAACTTCAAGGTCGTTTCCCACTTAGAGTTGAGCTTGAAAGTTTAACAGAGGATACACTATATGCCATACTGACTCAAACTCAAAACTCACTGCTAAAACAGTATGAAGCACTGCTTAGTGTAGAGGGTATGAAACTTGTCTTTGAAGATGAAGCTATAAAAGCCATAGCAAAACTATCTCACAAAGCAAATGAACATGCAGAAGATATAGGGGCAAGAAGACTTCACACAGTTTTAGAAAAGATTTTAGAAGATGTTAGTTTTCATGCTGATGAGTATGATGAGTTTGTGGTTACAAGTGAGCTTGTTCATGAAAAACTTGATGTTGTTGTAGAAGACAGCGACTTGTCAAGATATATTTTATAAAAGGTTAAAAATGTCAAACGGTTTAGAAGAAACTCGCGCTGGGTTTGTGTCACTCATAGGTCGTCCAAATGCTGGAAAAAGCACACTTATGAACTCACTCCTTGGTGAGAAGATAGCAATGGTAAGTCAAAAAGCAAATGCTACAAGAAAAAGGTCAAATGCTATTGTTATGCACAAAAATACTCAGATTATTTTTGTAGATACTCCCGGCTTACACGAAAAAGAGAAGATTCTAAATCAATATATGCTTGACGAAGCTCTAAAAGCTATGGGGGATTGTGACCTCATAGTTTACTTAGCTCCTGTTACAGACTCTCTTGAACACTACAAAAAGTTCTTGAAGTTAAACAACAAAAAAGTAAAACATATCATAGCCCTTAGTAAGATAGACCAGGTTTCACAAGAAAAACTGTTTAAAAAAATAGCTCAATACAACAAGTTTGCAGATGAGTTTGAAGCACTCATACCAGTGGCAATACCAAGAAAAGTGGGACATCAAGACCTTTTAGATGTTATATCTAAACATCTTCCTGTATCTCCATTTTTATATGACCCAGAAGATTTGACAAGTGAGCTTGTAAGGGATATCTATGCAGGTTTCATAAGAGAGGCTATCTTTGAGAACATCAGCGATGAGATACCATACGAAAGTGATGTTTTGATAGATAAAATTGAAGAAGACAATGGTTTAGACAAAATCTATGCAACCATCATCATAGAAAAAGAGTCTCAAAAAGGGATAATTATAGGAAAAGGTGGAGAAGCCATAAAAAGGATAGGCAAATCTGCAAGAGAAAAGATAGAAAAACTAAGTGGTCAAAAAGCATACCTAAACTTACAAGTTAGTGTAAAAAAAGGTTGGTCAAAAAACAAAGCATTTTTAGAGGAGATAGGTTATAAATCATGAAAAAATTAATTTTGTTGTTATTGGCATTAAATATATATGCCACTGATATTGTAACAGAGTATAGACTTTATGGTCTAGCAGATATAGAAAAAAAATTAGATAAAGAATTAACAAAAAAAAGTTATTGGTCTAAATACCTAAAAAACAAAGATACATCTTTTGGTTTTATAGAAAACTATACAGATATACTAATTTGTGACAAATCAAAATCAAATCTTACACTTTACAAAAAAGGCAAAAAAAAGTACGAAAAACAAGTAAGTTATGGTGCATACACAGGGAAACTAAAAGGTGATAAAAAAGTAGAAGGTGATTTAAAAACTCCAAACGGTATCTATAATCTTGTAAAAAAGATAGACAAACTTGACTCTTTTTATGGTCCTATGGCTTTTGTAACATCATATCCAAACGAATATGACAAATACCTTGGTAAAAGTGGTCATGGCATATGGATACACGGTCTTCCAACCAAACAAAAAAGAGATAGTTTCACAAAAGGTTGCATAGCCATAAACAACGACCACATAAAATGTTTAGACAGAGATATAGACCTATCTAAAACACTTCTACTCATATACCCTAAAAAATACAAACTTGGTGTTTCTAAAAAAGAGCTTGCAAACATACTCTCTCAACTCTACATGTGGAGATATGCTTGGATATACAATGACCTAGATAAGTATCTCAGCTTTTACGATACAGAAAATTTTAAAAGAGCAGATGGGAAAAGTTTTAGTTGGTTTAAAAGACACAAAACTCGTATTTTTAACAAAAATGAAGATAAACAGATACTTTTTACAGATATAACAGTTATACCTTATCCAAATAAAAAAGATGTTTATCAAATAGTTTTCCATGAATATTTTCAATCTGACACTTATGAATTTAGCGGTAGCAAAATACTAATGGTTAAACTAAAAAATAATAAAATGAAAATTTTTATGGAGAAATAAAATGAAAATTTTCCTTTTTTTACTATTTTTCTTTTTTTCATCATTATTTGCCACAAATATACAACTTATAAAAAAAGAAAATAGTGATTCCAATACCACTTTACTTGTAATAGGTGGTATCCACGGAAATGAACCAGGAGGGTATTTTGCACCAGCTATACTTGCTACTCATTACAAAATACTTTCTAAAAATCTATGGATAGTTCCAAACCTAAACAAAGATAGCATTATTGCCAATAAAAGGGGTATAAATGGAGATATGAATAGAAAATTTTCATATATTAAAAAAAATGATAAAGATAAAAAAATAGTTGAAGAGATAAAAAAAATTATACTAGATAAAAAAGTTTCACTTGTTCTAAATCTTCACGATGGTCATGGATTTTACAGAAAAGACTACCAAGGAACAGTGTTCAATCCAAATGCATGGGGGCAAACTTGTGTCATAGACCAATGCAAACTAAACAAAAACCAACCATTTGGAAACTTAGACAAAATAGCCTTGACAGTCAAAGAAAAAATAAACAAAAAGCTTTTAAAACAGCACCATATATTTAATGTAAAAAACACTAAAACAAAGTACGATGATGAAGCGATGCAACTTTCACTTACTTATTTTGCAGTTACAAACAACAAACCTGCATTTGCCATAGAAACAAGTAAATACCTCTCTTCACTATCTCAAAAAGTTTTTTACCAACTCTTAGCAATAGAAGAGTTTATGAACATAGTTGGGATTAAATACAAAAGAGATTTTAAGTTAAACATCAAAAATATCTCTAAATTGGTTAAACAATATGGAAATGTTGTTATAAATGGTAACATTGTACTAGATTTAACAAATATAAAATCATCTTTAAGCTATATACCATTAAAATGTAGAGATAATATCTTTAAATTTACAAATCCATTAGGAGTTGTTAAAAAAAGTGGAAAAAACTTTTCCATATATGTTGGAAATAAAAAAATAACAACTCTAAAACCCCAGTGTTTTAAACAGAGTAAATACTGCTTAAAACAGATACAAGTTATAGTTGATGGTAAAAAGATGTCTGTTAAAGCAACATCAGACATATATGTAAATAAAAATTTTATTATAAAAAAATACAAAGGTATAAGAGTAAATGTTATAGGATACCCTTCTAAGAAAGATGAAAGTGGTGTAAAAATAACAAAAAAACTCTTAGATAAAAGGTTTTCTGTGGATAGAAATGGTAAAGTTTATCGTGTAGAGTTTTATAAAAATGACAAATTTTGCTCCATGTTAATGGTTCATTTTAGATAGGATTATAAGTCAATGAGTAAAAAAAATACTAAAAACACAAAAAAATCCAAACAACCGTTTTCAAGTGTACTATCTATTAACCCATATAAAGGTAGTTACATAAGCGGTACTGACAATACTTTAAAAAACAAAAAATCGCCAGATTTCTCAAAAAAACAGTATGTTATATCATTCTTAAATACAAAAGATTTTATTAACTCTATTATAGAAATAAGTAAAAACATCGCAGATGAAGATCTTTTTGATGCCATTTCAAATAAAGCGTATGATGAACTAGCTCTTGACCAAGCCATAGAATACCAAATCCATTATATTGAAAACTTTGGCTACGAAGATGAAAACAACAGAAGCTTTCATGTATTTATAGTTGATCCAGATACACTAAATGAAAGCTTTGGTGAAGTTGTTAAAAAAGTAAAATATATAGACACCATAACACCTGCTCCTTTACTCATTAAATCTTTATACAGCAAAGAGATTATAGATAAAGGTGGGGTTCACTGTTTTGTTTATATTCAAGAAAACGACACATCTTTAACTGTTTACAAAGATAAAGAGTTCATATATACAAAATCTTTAAACTATTCACTAAAAGATATGCATGAACGATTTTGTGAACTTTTTAATGAAAGAATTACCTACAATGAATTTACAACATTTTTAAAAACAAAAGATTTAAAAACAACAAACAGTGAATACAAAGAGTATATTTTAAAACTATATCAAGAGTTTTTTGCCAACATAAATGATGTACTAACATACATTAAAAGAGCTTTTGAAGTTGAAAAAATTGACCAACTATACATAGGTTCTCAACTTGAACTAACAAGTAAACTTTATGAAATGGCTGAATATGAACTTAGCATAAAAGCTGATGATTTCAACTTTCAATATGATTTTAAATATGATGGTGAAGTACTAGACCAATTTCATATGCTTATGCATATGTACACAAAACTCTCAAAAGATGAAAAATATGACTGTAACTTCACAATTTTTCATCGCCCTCCAAAATTTTTACAAAGAGAGAGTGGCAAACTTGCCATTGTTGTTATGGCTTCATTGCTCATTGCATTTGCTTACCCTATTACTTACTGGGTACTTTCCTATGCACAAACTTTACAGCTTGAACTTTTAAAAGAGAAAAACAACAAACTACTTACTCAAAAAAGAGTAAGAGAAGCACTTTTAACAAAAACTGAAAAAGAGAAAAAACATGTGTTAAGTTTACTAGAAGATGAAAAAAAAGAGTATAGAGACAAAAAAAACACACTTATAAAAATACACAAAGTAAAAGTTGATTACCCTATGAAAGGTAAACTATTAACTCTTTTAACAAAAAGTTTAAATAAGTACAATGTTCATCTTAAAACTATCTCCTATGATGAAGATGAAAAATCAAGATTTTTCACTTTTGGTTTAGTTGCAAATAACAATAAAAAAATAACTCAACTTGTTGAATATCTAACTAGAAAATATACAGGTAGATTTAAATTTAATCTTGAAGAGATTATTTTTAATGAAGAAGATGGAAGTTATTTTAGTGAATTAAAGGTTGGTATTTTATGAAACTTGGAATAGAAGACACTTTACAGCAGATAGATACAGCTTTTAAACAAAAAAAGCAACAAGAAGTTTACATAACATACTTTATGATTTTTGCTTTAATTTTTGCTGTTTCTTATATGTTTTTTTGGGAAAGTTCATTTAATGATTTCAAAAACAGAGAAAAAACAATAAAAAATCTAGATAAAAGCATAAAAGAGAGCCAAAAATATTTACGAGAAAATCCTATGAGAAAAGTTGCTTTACTCAAAAATGATATTAAAAAAGCAAAAAAAGAACTACTTGTTTATATAGATAATAATGACTACATTAAAAGTCAAATAGAAGATATTTCAGAACTTATTTATGATGAAAAAGCTTGGGGTAAATACCTTAACTCCATATCTAAAAATGCTCAAAAATATCATATATCTATTATAAACTTTACAAATAAATATGCTATGAGCAATCAAGCTTTTGGTCATATTTTAGATATTCATCTTGAATTTATAGCAGACTATAAACATACTATACTGTTTATAAATTCACTAGAAGAGAGCAACTTAGTTGTAGATATCCATAAGTTTGATATGATTGCAGAAGACAAGTTATCTACTAGTTTAGATATATCGGTGTGGGGGATTACAGAATGATAAAAAGATATTTATCTATTTTAGCTTTACTTTTTTCAGTAACTTTTGCAAATGAATTAGACTGGGTAAAAGAACAAATAAAGGCTATTAAACCTCCAAGAAGTGGTTTAAGTGAATCAAAAGTATTACAAATTAAAAACCCTTTTTTATTTGTAGTGGAGGAAGATATAAGTAAAGATAAAAAAACAAAGAAAAAAACTTCTATAAAAAAGAAGGTTAAAAAGCTTATATCACAAAAACCAAAAGATTCGTTTAAATTAGTAGCAATTATGAACAAATCTGCTCTAATCAATGGAAAATGGTACAAAGAAGGAAGTAAGATTGGTATATTTAAACTTAAAAAGGTAAATGTGTCATCTGTTGTTTTATCAAGACAAAAGAAAAAAGTTGTTCTCAAAATAGCAACTAAAAATAAAAAATTAAATTTCATAAGTAGGAAAAAATAATGAAGCTGGTAAAAAATGCTCTATACTCAACTCTTTTAACGGCCACAATGGCAACTAGTAGCTTTGCAGACTGTGGATTTGAACTTTTTAACATTAGTTCGATGCCAGATACAAAGATTATAGACTTTGTAAACCAACTAAGTGATGATTGTAGGTTTAGTGTTATCATAAAAGACAAACAAGCACAAGAGATTCTAGAAACAAAACTCAATAAAATCTACATAAAAGACCTAACTATCTATGAGGTTTTAGATATTATTTTAGCTGAGCACAACCTTTCATATACATTAGATAACAACATACTAAAAATCTCTTACTTAAATACAAGAGTTTTTAATATTGACTATATTTTATCTCAAAGAAAAAGTACTGGTGGAACGAACATAACACTTAGTTCAAATTCAAACTCATCTGCAACTACAAATGGTTCTACAAGTGGTGCTACCTCTGAATCTGGTACAAATATAATTAGTACAGATGAAGTAAAATTTTGGGATGACCTAGACAAAGAGTTTAAAAAAATATTAAACAGACCTAGTGACCCTTATGTTGTAGATGATGTTATCATCAACAAAAATGCAGGGCTTGTAACAGTAACTGCAACAGCAAAACAGATGGAGAGACTTGAAAGATACCTTGAAAAACTACAAAAAAAGGTTCAACTTCAAGTTCTTATAGATGTTCAACTTTTATCTGTTACAACAAGTGACTCAAAATCAACTGGTATAGATTGGGCTCAACTTTACAAACTCCAAAACATAAGCTTAGGTGCTGGTGTTGCAAGCTACACAAATGTAGGAACAAAGATACCAGCTGGTGGTGTTATTACAGATAATGCAACATCTCCAAATAACTACTCAAAAGTATTTACTCTAAGTGCATCTGGTAGCCTAAGTGAAGTACTTAAATTTTTAAAAACACAAGGTGATGTAAAATCTATCTCAAATCCAAAGGTTTTAACTCTTAACAACCAACCAGCTCTTATAACTGCTGGTACAGAGTATTTTTACAAAATACAACAATCAACAAACCAACAAGGAACTTCTGGTGGAGTAGCAGCAACTACTCAAAATGATGTTGTACAATCTATTTTTGCCGGAGTTTTACTATCGATTACACCAGAGATAGCAGATGATAAAACTATAACACTAAAAATAAACCCATCTATATCTGAAACAAGAACAGCTCTAACAGATGCAACAAATACAGGTCGCGATATGCCACCAGATTTAGACCGTCGTCAATTATCATCTGTTGTAACTGTTAAAGATGGTAACAAAATAATCCTTGGTGGTCTTATAAATACAAAAAGTTCCAACTCTGTGTCAAAAGTTCCTTTACTTGGAGATATTCCACTCCTTGGAAATCTATTTAAAAGAACAGAAAAAATTAAAACAACACAAGAGATTGTTATAATTATAAAACCACATATTATCCATAAAGAAAAGAACACTATCTCTCTTTCAGATTTGGGATATCAAGGTTTTGGAGATATTAAACTTAAAGATGATGAGACAAAATATAAACAACATACACTAAGAGATGATACATTACATGTATATGAAACTCCTCGTATTGTTGTAGATAGTAACATCACAAAGTTAAAAGTAAAACCTATTGAGAGAAACACTACAAACAACCAGTCTAACTTCGACAATGTTAGTGAAAATATTGAAACCATTGAAAATATGGATGACAATATAACAGAAGAAGAGTATAGTAATCTATATGCAGACCAAATAAAAGAGGAAAAATAGATGCAAAACAACAATAGTATCTTTACAAAATCTCAATATGTTTTTTTAGATACTGTTTTAGCAAAAAATTATATCCATCTAGATAGAGTTTCCATTAAATACCAATCGTTAAAAGATGCTATATCTGAACCACTGAAAATGGTTTTTCTATATGGAAAACCAGGAACTGGTAAAAGTATGTTACTTCACAAACTTCGTGAAGATATATTAGAAGAGGGAAAAAACATAACCCTCTATGAAACACCAATTATGCAAGAAAATGAGTTTTATAATAAAATCATTAAAGATATCTACAAACAAAAAGAGATTGAAAATATAACTTTTACAAATTTTATTGAATTTATAGAAAAGAACAAAATGGAAAATATGCCTATTGTTCTACTCGATGAAGCACAAATGTATTCAGAAGATTTTTTAGAAAAAATAAGACTTATCTCCGATACAGGGTTAATGAAATTTATTTTAGCTCTACATAAAACTCAAAAAGAGCATGTAACTACAAAAAGCCATTTTACAACAAGAGTTTGGAAAACAATAGAACTTCAAAATGCAACAAAAAGTGAACTAAAAATATATATACAAAAAAAGCTTATGCAAGAAAACTGTTTTGAAACAGCAAATATGTTCCATACAAACTCCATAAACCTAATTTACAAAATAACAAAAGGTAATTATAGAGATACAAACAAACTCTTATACACTTTGTTTGAACTATATACAATCTATCTAAATCATGAAAATATGCTTTCATCAAAAATATCTACACATACTATATCAAACAAACTTATTGAAATGTCAGCAATACATACAGGACTTATAAATGCTTAATGTAAAAGAATTGGAAAGAAAATGGCTAATTTACAAAATAAAATCTTATTTGCCATTTGGTATAGCGTTTGTTATATCATTAGTTTTAATTATTTTTTTAGCTACATCAAATTCAAAAAATGAATTAAAAAAAGAAATAAATACAACACAAGAACTCACTAAGAAAGTGATTGAAAAACCATCAATAGACTTTTTGTATAAGATAGAAAACAATACAACAAAATCAAAAAACAATACTCCTAAACCAAAAGATATTATCAAAAAAGAACAAGTTGTTGAAGAAGTCTCTATACCTGAACAAAATACGACTATCCATGAAACAAAAAAAACTCCAACAATCATAGAACCATCTCTTGGTTTTATGAATGAAATAGAAACTAAACCAAAAAAACAAAATAATACTTTAACCATTGAACCATCAATGGGTTTTATGCAACAAATAGAAAACCAACCACTTGGGATTATTAAAAATAATAAACCAAAAAAAACAAAAACAAAACCTAAACCCAAACCAATACAAATACAAAAAAAACAAAAGCCTATTGTAAAGAAAAAAATAATACAAATAAAAAGAGACTCCTCAAAACTAGACATAGATAAACTAGTTAAAAGATTTGAAAAGAAAAAAGACCCTAGACTAAGCCTATTTATAGCTGAAAAATACTACGCTAACAAAAAATATAAAGAAGCTTACGATTATGCACTCATAACAAATCAAATAGACCCAAATCTAGAACAAAGCTGGATTCTATTTTCAAAAACACTTGTAAAACTAGGACAAAAAGAAAGAGCAATCAGAACATTAACAAAATATATAAACTATTCAAAATCAAGTAATGCAAAATTGTTACTAGATGATATCAAAACAAGGAAATTCAAATGAGATACTTACTAATTTTACTTCTTAGTGTAAATATATATGCAAATATGACAAACACCCTTTTAGAACTATATAAAGATGGTAAATACAAACAAGTTTGTAAAAAAGGTTTTGACTACTTTCAAAAATACAAAAGAGGTGAAAAATTTATATCTATATATGCCTTTGGTTGTTTAAAATCTGACTACATAGATAGACTTGTTGTACCCATAGCTGCACTAAAAAGGTCAAAAGAAGCAAGGGCAAATGCCACATACTTTTCTGTAATCTTAATGCAAAAAAAGATGTTATACCAAGCACTTGTTGATAACTACGAAATAAAAGACCTAAAACTACCTACAACAAATTATGTACTTTCAAAAGTATTTGACATGTATGTACAAAATCAAGAAACTGGTAAAAAGTTCTATATATTTCAAGATAAAGAGAACAAAGATTTAAAATATAAACTCTATATTTTAAAAAATAGAAAACTATCCAAAATGATTATTGAAGAGTATTTAAACAACAAAAGAATCAAACAACATATATATTGGTAACAGGAGAATAAGTTATGCAACTAGATAGAATTACAACTGACTTACTCAAAGAGGGTTCTATAATGACTGGGCAAGTCAATAGACTCCTAAAAAAAGGTATCAAACCAAACTATATACTAAGAGACTTAACACTTTCTGGTTTTATGACAATGGACAGACTTATAAGGTTTATTGTTAAAAAAATCAGAGATGGTGTTTATAACCTTTCTATCATAGATGATTATGACTATATCGCAGAAAAAGATGTACTACAAAAACTCTCAGAAGAACTAAAACTACAATTCTTTGACCTTGACTCAATAGATATGGACTACCATATTATAGAAAAAATATCTATTTCACAACTAAAAAAATACAATGCTATCCCTGTTTCAGAGGATAGTATGAGCATCACCGTTGCATTTTCTGACCCACTAAATATAGAAGCACAAGAAACCATAGGAAGGATGTTTCCTAGAAAACTTTTAAGAGTTGCTTTGGCAGAGAAAAAACAGATTGCTAGTTACCTTTACAAAACAGAACTAAAAGACAGTGTAAAAGATTTAACAAAAAAAATTCAAGAAGAATTAACATCGTTTGCATCTGTTGAGGAACAACAAGAGGCTTCATCTATCTTACAACTTATAGATGTTGTACTAAAAACTTGTATAAACAGTCGTGCGAGTGATATCCACATAGAACCATCTGAAAAAAACTGTGTTGTTCGTGGTCGTATAGATGGAAAACTATCTGAGATTTTTATTTTTGAAAAATATATTTTCCCACCTTTGACATCAAGACTAAAACTACTTGCCAACTTAGATATTGCAGAGAAAAGAAAACCGCAAGATGGTCGTTTCTCAACCCTTGTTGGTGATGCAGAGTTTGACTTCCGTATATCTACACTCCCTACCCTCTATGGTGAGTCTATCGTTATGAGGGTTTTAGACAAACAAAAAGCACTTGTAAAACTTGAAGATGCTGGTATGGACAAAGCAAGTTACCAAAAGCTCATAAAAGGGCTACAATCCCCTTATGGGATTATTCTTGTAACTGGTCCTACTGGTTCTGGTAAAACAACAACTCTTTATGGTGCATTAAATGAACTTAGAAATGTTGAAGACAAAGTTATAACAGTTGAAGACCCAGTTGAGTACAGAATGAACCTTATACAACAAGTTCAAGTAAATGCAAAAGTTGGTTTAAGCTTTGCAGATGCTCTTCGTTCCATACTTCGTCAAGACCCCGACAAAATAATGATTGGGGAGATTCGTGACCAAGAAACTCTTGAAATAGCCATAAAAGCAGCATTGACAGGTCACTTAGTTATATCTACACTCCACACAAATGACTCTATCTCAGCCATACCTCGTATGGCAGATATGGGGATAGAACACTACCTCATCAGTGGTGCCTTAGTTGCCATACAAGCACAAAGACTTGTTAGAAAAATTTGTAAACATTGTAAAAAAGAGGTAACTTTACCGACAACAGTTATTGAAGAGTTAGGTACAAAAATACCAGAGGGTGCAAAGTTTTACCAAGGAACAGGTTGTAAAGAGTGTGGAGATACAGGTTACTCTGGAAGGGAGATGATTTGTGAGGTTCTAACTGTAACAGATGAACTATCATCACTCATTGCAAAAGGTGCTTCAAAAGATGCTCTACATGAACAAGCCATAAAAGATGGTTTTGTTGGTATTTTTGAAAATGGTATCCAAAAAGCGTTAGATGGTATTACAACAATAGATGAGATTTTAAAGGTAGCTAAGGGATGAAATATTTCGTAGCAACAGTCCTTACCAGAGGTAAAAAAGTTGAATATGCTGTTTATGCAAATGATAAAAAAGAAGCAAATACACAAGTAAAACTAAAATATCCCGGTATCATCATAAAAGTGGTAGAAACAGAAGAACCACTTGAACTAAAAATTAAAAAATTTAAAGAAAACCTACTTCAAAACTTTAAAAAAAGAAAGATAAAACCAGATGCACAAATAGCTGCCATAAGACAACTTGCAGTTATGACAAATGCTGGTATATCTATTCACGACTCTATAACAGAGATTGCAAATGCAAGTGATGATGAAGCCTTAGTATTTGTTTTTGGTAAATTAGCAGATGATATAAATGCAGGACATGCACTATCTTTTTCAATGGAAAAATTTAGGTTTGAACTTGGTAACCTTACCATAGCGATGGTTCAACTAGGTGAAAAAACAGGTAACTTAGATGAAGCATTATACTCTTTGGCAGATATGTTAGAAGAGATTAGGTCAAATATCATAAAATTTAAAAAAGCTATGGCTTACCCTAGAAATGTTATGGTAGCTATGGGGATAGCCTTTACTGTTTTAATCTCATATGTTGTACCTAAGTTTAAAGCTATCTTTGAAGACCTACATGCAGAACTTCCTCTTCCAACAAAAATACTACTCTTTTTAGAACATCTCTTTAACACCTATGGAGCTTATGTTCTAGCTGGTATGTTTGTAGCATTTATGATTTTTAAATATATGCTAAATCATTCAACCGAATTTAGGTTTAAATTTCATCAGTTTTTACTAAAAACATATCTCATAAAAGATATTATCAAGTTTGCCACACTTAGCCGTTTTACACTGGTATTCTCAGAACTTATCCGTGCTGGTATCCCTATTGCCGAAGCATTAGACACATCTATTGCGATGATTGACAACCTACCTTTAAAACAAGAACTTTTAAATGTAAGAGGTGCAGTTGAAAAAGGTGGAACTCTAAACCAAGGTTTAAAAGATACTGGTCTTTTTGAAAATATGATTATCCAAATGATTAGTGCTGGTGAAGATAGTGGTACTCTTGATGCTATGATTAAAAAAGTAGCCGAGTATTATAAAATGAGATTTGATGCTATCATAGATGGACTTAGTGAAGCTGTGGAGCCTATTATGCTTGTTCTAATCGCAGCTATGGTTATTCTTCTTGCACTTGGTATCTTCTTACCTATGTGGGGTATGGGTGATGCAGTTAATGGAAGACATTAAGAAGAGGGTTAAAAATACCCTCTCCAAAAAAACTCTGCAATCATAACTACCAAAAATATACCCGCAAGATTTAAAAATATCCCATAACGAATCATATCTTTCACATTTACAACCCCACTACTCATAGCTATCGCATTTGGTGGAGTTGCTATTGGTAACATAAAGGCATAACTAGCACAAATAGTTGCTACCATCATAAAAAGTGTTGTATTTATCCCTGTTTGCTCAGCAACAGAGTAGATAACTGGAAGCATTATAGATATAAGAGCTGTGTTTGATGTTATCTCTGTTGTAAAAGTTATCATAAAAGCTACTAAAAATAGTAGTAAAATTGGAGATATATCTGTCATAGCTACAAGATAAGAGGCTATCTCATCTGCCAAACCTATACCAGAAAATGCTTTTGCTATCGAAAAACCTGCACCAAAAAGCATCATTATGGCAAACGGTATTTTTTTGCTATCTTCATCCCATTGTAAAATTTTAAATGGTGGAAAAAACAGAACAAGTCCAAAACTAAGCAAAATCACACTCTCATTTAAACCAAGCCCACCCCAAAAAGGTTTTATGGGTGCATTTATAAAAAGTGTAGCTATAAGCCCAAGAACAAGATACATAACCTTTTTTTGGTCACTGTTTAATATATCTGCTTCGGCATACCTTTGAACTTTTATATCACTTACACCTATGCTTAAAACTCCACTTACTATAAACAACATACTCAAAGAGAGTGGTGCAACAAGCATAACCCACTGAAAAAATGGTATGAGCTCCATAGATTTTTCCTCCATAACTCCTAAAAGAATTAAGTTTGGCGGTGTACCTATGGGTGTTAAAACACCACCTATACTTGCTCCATAAGCTATGGCAAGAGCAAACCTCATCTTCAATTTAGGATTATCGGTTATAAATAAAACAATCGAGATAAGCAACAAAGTTGTAGTTGTATTTGAAAGTATAGAACTTAAAAGACCAGATGTTAAAGCCAAAGAGAAAATCATAGACCTAGGAGTCGATGGAAACAAAGATAAAAGTTTATCTGCTATAAATATATGTAATTTTATCTTCTCAACTGCTATGGCTATAAGAAATCCACCCAAAAATAAGTAGATAATAGGATTTGCATAATTTAATGTAACCTCTTTTGTACCCAAAATCCCAAAAGCTGGAAATAAAATTATGGGTAACAAAGAAACAACAGCCAAAGGCAACGCTTCATTTGTCCATAAAACAACTAAAAAGGCTATAATACCAAGTAAAATAGCCTGTAAATTTACAAAAACAGATAAAGATAAAAAATAGACTACCAAACCTATTCCAACACCAATGCCAATACCCTTAAAATCTTTCAAATAAGACATACAACCACCTTTTTATAACATAAATTATGCTAATTATAACATACACAATAGATGGTTTGTCAATTTGTTATTTAAACAGCTTTTTACTATAATTTTAAAAACCTTAAAAAATGGATAAAAAATGAAAAACAAAAAATTTCTAGTGTTTGGATTTATCTCTACTGCTTTTGTTATAAGTGCTTTTTTCTCATCTACACTTTTTGCAAACCCAACTGTTGAGGAAGCAAAAAAGATGTCAAGACTTCAAGCTCTTGAAAAGTTTCAAAGAGTGCTTTATGAGGTTGAGAAAAACAATGTAGATGACATCACTGTTGGTGAGTTGGTAGATAAAGCTCTAAAAGGTATGTTAAGCAACCTTGATGCTCACTCAAACTACCTTGACAAAAAAAGTTTAAAACAGCTGATGGTTGAAACAAAAGGTGAGTTTGGCGGACTTGGTATAAGTGTTGGTATGAAAGATGGTGCTTTAACTGTTATAGCCCCTATTGAAGGAACACCAGCAGACAAAGCTGGACTAAAAGCTGGTGATATCATCTTAAAAATAGAGGACAAATCAACTCTCGATATGACACTTGATGAAGCTGTTTCACTTATGAGAGGTGAAAAAGGAACACCCATAAACATAACTGTTTTTAGAAAGGGCAAAGCAACACCTTTTAAAGTTCATATCATAAGAGATATCATAAAAATCCAGTCTGTATATACAAAAACCATAGATAAAGATATACTCTACATAAGAGTTACAAGCTTCAACCAAAAAGTTGTAGAAGATGTAACAAAAGCTATAAACAAATCTAAAAAAACTACAAAAGGGATTATCTTAGACCTTAGAAACAACCCTGGTGGACTTTTAAGTCAAGCCATAGGTTTGGTAGATATCTTTGTAGATAGTGGCAACATAGTTTCACAAAAAGGTCGCCACAAAAAAGATGATGCCTACTACGATGCTACAAAATCAGCAACACTTACAAAAGTGCCACTTGTTGTTTTGGTAAATGGTGGTAGTGCAAGTGCTAGTGAGATTGTCAGTGGAGCATTACAAGACCATAAAAGAGCCATCTTAGTTGGTGAAAAAACATTTGGAAAAGGTAGTGTTCAAAGCATTATACCTGTTACACAAACAGAAGCCATAAAACTCACCATAGCAAGATACTACCTTCCAAGTGGAAGAACTATCCAAGCAGTTGGTATAACACCAGATATAGATGTACTTCCAGGTGAGATAAAAACTCAAAAAAATGAGTTTAGCATAAAAGAAGCAGACCTTAAAAAACACTTAGAAAAAGAGCTTGAAAAAGTTGATGGAAAAAAAGTTGAGAAAAAAGCAAAAAATGAGGACAAAAAAGATATAATAACACCACAAATGATGGATAAAGATATTCAGCTAAAAGAGGGTGTAAATATCTTAAAAGCTCTAATCATAACAAAAGGACAAAACTAATGGAAAAAAGAGAGTTACTTTACGAGGGTAAAGCTAAGAAACTGTTTTTAACTGATGATGAAAATCTTGTTATCTCTGAATTTAAAGATGACTTGACTGCATTTAATGGTGAAAAAAAGTCAAGTGAAGCTGGGAAAGGTGCACTAAATAACAAAATCTCTACTGAACTTTTTAAACTTTTAGAAGAAAATGGGATACCTACTCACTTTGTAAAGATGTTAGATGACAACCATATGTTACACAAAAAAGTTGATGTAATCATGATAGAAGTTATAGTTCGTAACATCGCTACTGGTTCACTTTCAAGAAACTTAGGTATAGAAGATGGTAAAGTTTTACCATTTACTCTTGTTGAGTTTGACTACAAAAATGACGAACTTGGTGACCCAAAACTAAATGACCAACATGCTCTTATCTTAGATTTGGTTGATTATCAAGACGAACTTGATAAACTTCGTAGAATGGCAAGACAGGTAAATGATGTTTTAAAACCTTACTTTGCAGAAAAAGGTTTAAACCTTGTTGACTTTAAACTCGAATTTGGTAAAGATAAAGATGGCAACATCATCTTAGCAGATGAGATATCTCCTGATAATTGTAGATTTTGGGACATAGAGAGTGGTGAAAAGATGGACAAAGACAGATTTCGCCAAGGTTTAGGTGGGCTAAAAGTAGCTTATGAAGAAGTTTTAAACAGAATTCTTGACAAATAGGAAACAAAATGAAAGCGATAGTAAATATATTTTTAAAAGCGGGTGTTTTAGATTCACAAGGTAAAGCGGTTCATCATGCACTTGATTCTCTACACTTTGAGAGTGTTGAAGATGTAAGAGTTGGTAAACAAATCATCTTAAAACTAAACGAAACAGACAAAGAAAAAGCGATGGCAGAAGTAACTAAGATGTGTGAAGAGATTTTGGCAAACACTGTTATTGAAGATTATGAGATAGAGTTAGTATAATGAAAGTTTCTGTTTTACAATTTCCTGGAACAAACTGTGAGTTAGACACTGTTTATGCTTTTGAAAAACTTGGTGCAAAAACAGAGATAGTTTGGCACAAAAACGAAACTCTACCAGCAGATACAGACCTTTTGGTTGTTGCTGGTGGGT